>NZ_JAAOQS010000021.1:0-101952 GCF_011603105.1 Rhodococcus sp. A14
GTGGGGAATTATGTGACGGACAAACCCCTCAATCTGGGGAATTACATGACCGCTGACACCCGCCGCCTCACCCGTCGGTTTACTCATCGATGTTCTCTCCTCGGCTCGTGCACGGACCTAGCGCGGGGTGTGCCCGGTGAGTGGCGGCTCGATCACCAGCGGATCGTCCGCAGCCGGTGGTCCGTAGACGCCGCCGTTCCTCGTCGCGTTCTCCTGACCCAGGTCGTCCGGTCGTGGCACGTTCACGGCACCCCGCTGCTCCAGGTACTGCTGCGACTGGCACGTCCAGTCCAGAGCGGGCTGACTCGGTTCCGCGTCGGTCACCAGACGGCGCGGGGCGTCGTAGACGCACATCGGTCCCTGCGTTCCGACCAGGAGTAGGTCGGCGAGTCCGCCCTTCTCGATCGACGCGATCTTCGGCAGCGCGCCGGGCATGATCGTCAGGCCGTAGTCGAGGGAGGGTGTGCGGTCACCGACGATCTGGGTGGGGAGAACCAGATTCGCCATCAGCGCGCCCAGTGAGTCCCGATTTCCGGACAGCAACGCGTCCAGGCTCGCCATCGTCTGCGGCGAGCGTCCGAGCAGGTCGACGAGGGCGGAATCGTGGGCCCGCAATTGCTCGAGGACGTTCCGCGCCGTACTCGCCGATTCCGGCAGAGCCGCGGTGAGACCGTCCGCCGTGTCCAGGAGCGGCATGCCCTTGTTCACGATGGTCGACAGTGCGTCGGTGCGGGTTTCGAGTGTCCGGGCGATGTCGGCGGAACCGTCGAGCAGGTTCTGCAGGTCCGGTCCCGTGCCCCCGAAGGCGGTGCCGAACGTGTCGGCCAGCGAGGACAGAGCGGTGACGTCCATCGAGTTCACGAGGTCCGTGGTCTCGACGAGGGTCGCGTCGAGCGAGCGCGGGATTCCCTCCTCCGGAACCTCGACGACGTCTCCGTCCGCGAGGTACGGCGGGTCCGCGCCGTCGGGCATGATGTCGAGCGCCTGGATGCCGATCGCGTTCTCGGTGGTGATCTTCGCGGTCGAACCGGCCGGCACCTGCATACCGGGATGCAGTTCGATGCCGAGGACGACGCCCGTCCCTCCGGGGTTCACGTCGACGGAGCTGATTGTGCCCACTCCGACGCCGCGATAGTTGACGGACGCTCCCTGGGCGAGGCCCGCGGCGTGGTCGAGCCGGGCACTCAGGTGAATGGGAGTTCCGAACGTGTCCGGGCCCGCGACGTACCGCAGCCCGAACAGAATCGCGGCGATCGAGATCACGAGGAACAGGACCAGCTGCGCCACCACGTGACGTGTCATCATCGGACGCCTCCGCCGAGTACCTCGGGCAGCGTGCGGGCTTCCGGCACCTCGAGCGGAGCCGATCCGGTGAGCAGCTTGGCGATGACGGCGGTGACGTCGAACGTTCCGTCGAACGTCGTGTAATCGCCCGGTGTGGCCGCGGCGAATCCACCCAGGAACGTCGCCACCGAATTCAGTGTCGGCGCGAGTTGCGACTCGAACCCGTCGAGCGCCGTGAGTACGGCCCCCGCGTCGCTGATCTCGGCCGACAATTCGGATCCGGCGCTGCCGAGGACGTGCTGCGCCTCGCGGCTGAGACGGGACGCCTCCCCCATCAGCGCGACGATCTGATCTCGTTGCGACACCAGGAGATCCACCGCCGGCACCAGACCGGTCATCGCCCGGTCGAGGATCGGTTGCCCGGCAGCGAGTTCCGCTGCGAAGGCATTGGACGCCACCATCGCCCGGTCGAGTTCGTCCCGGTGGTCGTCGACGACCCCCAGCGTGTCGTTCAGCATGTCCACCAGTTCCCGGACCTTGTCCGAGCGGCCCGTGAAGGCGACGGTCAATTCGTTCATGATGGCGTGCATCTGGTCGATGCCGCTGCCGTTCAGCACGGTGGCCAGCGCGGCCAGGCCGCTCTCGATGTCGGGACCGCGCGACGTCCGATCCAGTGGGATGGTGTCGCCCTCGCTCATCGGCGCGCCCGCCGCGTCCCCGACGTCGAGCCGGACGAAGGGATTGCCGAGGGCCGTGGGCAATTCGATCCGGGCCGTCGCATCCTGCGGTATCGGGACGTCGTCGCGGATCCGCATCTCGATGTGAGCGGTGAAGTCCCGGGTCGACACGTCCGAGACGCGGCCCACCACCTCCTGGCCCACCCGGACCTCGGCGCCCGGGACGACGCGATCGACTCCGTCGAACTGCGCGGAGATCTGATAAGACGGACCTTCCGGCGAACGGCCCACCGACAGATCCTGCAGGCTCAGCGAACACCCTGCGGCGGGCAGCATCACACCGACGATCAGTGCCGCCGTCAGCGACTTCGTTCTCGTCCGGATCGTCATCGTCCTCCGACCATGAGTTCGCGCAGCCCGAACGGGTCGGACATGCTGGGCGGAAACTGAATCGGGTTGGTGATTCCCGCTCCTCGGCAGAGGATCGGATCGACCACCGCGCAGAGCGGGGACGTCGGCTCGGCTTGCGCCAGGTTCGTGGAGATGTTCAGTCTGATGCGGGCACGCTGGTCCGGAGTGACCGCACGCTGGATGTTGTCGATCAGCAAGGGCACCAGGTCCATGATCTCGGCGAGGTCGGTGTCGTGCCTCTGCAGCACCTCGCTCACGCCCGCGAGGTTGTCGAGGCCGGCGGCGACGTCGCCGCCCCTGGCGGACACGAGTTGGTCGATCTGGTTCAGGAGCGCGGACAACTGGTTCACCGTGTCGCCGATCGCGAACTTCTGGCCGGCGAACTCGTCCCCGATCGCGGTGAGCGAACCGGCCAGTGAATCGACCTGCGCCTGACGCGACGAGATCGTGTTCACGAGCACCTCGAGGTTGTCGACGAGCGCTCCGACATCCGCACTGTTGCCCGCGACCACCGAACTCGCCTGCGACAGTGTGCGGATGGCGTCGTTCATCGCGGGACCGAGGCCGTCCGTCGACGCGGCGGCAGCGGAGATCGCGGCGCCGGCGTCGCCTCCGTCCGGGCCGAGCGCCTTGACGACGGTGTCGACGCTGTCCATCAGCTGGTCCCAGGTGATGGGCGAATGACTGCGTTCGGGTGGAATGGTCTGCCCACTCTCGAACACCGGGCCGCCGGTGTACGCGGGACCGAGTTCGACGAAGCGCTCACCGATCGCGGACGTCACCAGCACGTACGCGTTCGCGTCCGCGGGGAGCACGACGTCCGACGCGACGGACATCGTGACCATCACGGTCGCGCCTCTCGGCTCGACCACCTCGACGGTGCCGACCGGAACCCCGAGCACCGAGACCGTGGTGCCGGGGAACACGCCGTTGACGTAGCCGAATTCGGAATGCACGACAGTGGACGACGTGCGGAAGATCAGCAGCCAGCCGGCCACGACGACCGCCACCACGAGGGCGAGCACGCCGCCGATCCCGGCGGCCCGGCGCGCGATGCCCGCGTTCACGAGCACCCCGTGATCAGCCCGACGACGCAGAGCAGGTTGTCGGCGATCACGGCCGACGGCGCCGAGACGTCGGCCCAGTCGCCGGTTCCGGTCGCGTTCACGAGTGCCCTCGCGGCCGGTGCACCCGTGGTCAGGAGCGCGTCGAGGTTCGCGAGGTTCGCCTGCAACCGGTCCGTCACCTGCCTCGCGTTCGCGAGCAGTGAATCCAGCTCGGCGGTGTTCTCACCCAGGAACTGAGATGCCTGTGCGACGAGCGCCTGGAGATCGTCGACCATCTGGCGGATGGCCGCACGCCGGGTGGCGAGCGTGTTCATCACGACGTCCGCATTACCGAGCAGGGTGGTGAGCTGATCCTGCTGACCGACCAGCACGTCCGTGAGGGTCCGCGAGCTGTCGAGCAGCTGCGTCACCTGGTCGGCGTTCTTCGCCAGGATCGCGGACGCCGCACTCACACCCGCCAGTGCCTCCCGGTTCAGGTTCGCGTCCTGCGGCAACGTCTCCGTCACGACAGCGAGCATCTTCTGCAGTCCCCCGAGGTCGAGTTCGTCCGCCGTCTCGATCGCGGACGACCCGATGTCGTCGAGCGAGTACGGGACGCTGGTGCGGCGGAGTGGAATCCCCCCGTCGTCCCCCAGGTCTCCCGGCCCCGACGGCGCCACGTCCAGATATCGCTTGCCGAGGATGGTCGACAGCTTCACTCCCGCGGACGTCGTCGATCCGAGGTGACGCTCACTGTCGAGCCGGAAGTGCACGACCACGTGATCGCCCGCCAGGTCCACTGCGGTCACCCGGCCGGCGGGGACACCCGCCACGTACACGTAGTCCGAATCGGTCAGGCCCGCAGCGTTCGCGAGTTCGGCCGTGTAACCGTCGGTCCGCACCGCGAAGCTCACCCGCGGGATCACCAGAACCAGCGCCAGCGCCAGCGTTGCCGCGAGGATTCCGGCAATCCCGACGATCAGCGGGTTGACGGGGCGCACTCGCTGATTCCCGGCCAGCGAGTCCCAGACGTCGCGCACCTTCTCGGTGACACTCATTGGCAGTACCTCGAATGCAGGTCGGGACCGAGGACACCTTCGCGACCGTCGACGTTGACGATGAAGGTGCACAGGTAGATGTTGAGCCACGAGCCGTACGAGCCCGAGCGGTCGACGGACGAGAAGAACTCCGGCATGGCGACCATCAGGTGATCGAATTCCGGGTTGGCGCCCAGCATCGCCCCCGTCAGCGAATCGAGCCGTTCCACGGTGCGGCTGAGCTCCGGGACGCGGCCGTCCACGATCTGCAGCGCCGAGCGGCTCACCGCCGCACTCTGATCGAGGGTGTCCATGAGCACCTCGTTGTTCTCGGCGAGCATTCCGGTGAACTGGGTGAGGCTGTCGACGAGGTGGGACAGCTCGGGACCCCGCGCCGCCGCCGTACCCACCACCACCTCGAGGTTTCGGATGAGATCACCGATCAGCTGATCGTGATTTGCCAGGTTGCCGGTGACGTCCGCCACCCGGCGCAGCAGAGTTTCCATGCTCGTCTTCCTGCCGTCGAACACGGCGACGACTTCGGTGGCGAGTGCGTTGGCCTGTTTCGGGTCGATGGCGTCGAACAGTGGCTTGAATCCGTTGAAGAGACTGGTGAGATCGAGTGCGGGCGACGTTCGGTCGAGCGGGATCGTGTCGCCCTCCTCGAGCGTGCCCTGGCCCGACGGCCCGGCCGCGAGATCGAGATACCGGACCCCCAGCAGGTCGCCGTATCGGATGGCGACGGTGGTGTCGGCGGGAAGTACCTGATCGCGCTGCACCTCGAAGTCCACCAGGGCGGTGGCACTTCCGGCGTCGCCGTCGACGATGTCGATCGAATCGACGCGTCCCACCCGCACGCCGGCGATGGTGACGTCGCTGCCGGGAGTGACCCCCTGGGCGTCGGTGAACAACGCCGTGTACGTCACGGTCTGCCCCTCGACCGGCACCCGCAGAGTGTTCACCACGAGCACTGCCGAGAGGATGCCGAGGACGGCGAATATCGCCAGTTTGATTGCCGAGTTCCGGACGCTCATCCTCCGCCACCTCCCCCGCAGTTCGGTCCGTCCACGCCGGGATACCGCGGGCAGTCGACCGACGTGTAGGGCCGCGGGTTGGACAGGTCCGCGGCAACGCGGACCGCGAACCTGCCGGTGGAGAAGACGGCGGCGCCGGCCTCGCCGAACGGGCCTGCCTCGTCGAGGGTGGCCCGCAGCAGATCGGACTTGCTGGCCATGGTGCCCAGGGTCGGCGAGACGTTCAGGGCCACCGCGATCATGTTGTCCGCGTTCTGTTCCAGGACGTCGCCGGAGTTCCTCGACACGACGAGTGAGGCGGCGAGGAAGCCCGTGAAGCTGTCGGTGTTCTCGACGAGAGTGCTCGACAGGGACACCGCCGCGTCCATGGTGGCGAGGACGTCCGGTGCGGCCGCGGCCAGCTGCTCACTGATCCGGGCGATCTGCGGCGCCCGCTCCGCGACCGACTCGACGAGGGGCGCGGTCGACGTCGCCACCGTGTGGAGGCTGTCGATGGTGTGCCCCAGCTGCTCGCCGCGGCCACGCAACGCGTCCGCGACGGCACTGAGTGCGGCCTGCATCTGCTCCGGCTTCACCCGCGACAGCATGTCGTAGACCTTCGAGTACAGGTCGTACATCTGGACGGTCTCGGCCGAGGTGTCGGGTTGCAGCCGCGCGCCGGCCTCGAGTCGGGCGCCGCCGGTTCCGGCGGTCGACACCAGCTCCACGGTCTGGTCACCGAACAGCGTGCGGGGCACGACCCGCACCTGCACGGACGCCGGGATGTGACGCATCTGTTCCGGGCGGAGACTGATGTCCATGCCGGTCTCGTTCATTCCGGGGTCGACACTCGACACGGTCCCCACGGTCGCCCCCTTGTAGGACACCGTGGTGTGCGACTTCACGGCACCGGCGTCGGCCGGAAGCGTCGCTGTCACCACCGGATCGGTGACGATCGCACCGGTGCCGAAACCGACCAGCAATGCCGATCCCAGGATCAGGACGGCCACTCCGATCACCCCCCGCACGGCGAGTGCGCCGTTGCCCGGTCCCCCCGGACGGCCGCGCATCACGGCAACCCCAGTGCGGGGGCGGACGGGACGAGGCCCCACAGCGAGAGCGTCAGGAGCAGGTCGACGATGCCGATGGCGAGGATGCTGGTACGCAAGGCGCGTCCGGCCGCACGGCCGACGCCCTCGGGGCCGCCGTACGCGTGGTACCCGTACGAGCAATGGACGAGCGCGATGATCGTCGCGAACACGACAGCCTTGACGAAGGAGTACACGACGTCGGTGGGGGTGAGCATGAGATGGAAGTAGTAGTCGTAGGTTCCGGCCGACTGCCCGCCGAATGTGACGATCACCAGCCGCGAAGCGAGGTACGACGACAGCAGGCCGACGATGTACAACGGGATCACACAGATCAGGCACGAGACGAGTCGTGTGCTCGCGAGGAACGGCAGCGACCGGATCGCCATCGCATCCAGCGCACTGATCTCCTCCGAGATTCGCATGGCGCCGAGCTGGGCGGTGAACCCGGTTCCGACCTTCGCCGCGAGCGCGATGCTGGCGATCACGGGCGCCAGTTCGCGGGTGTTGAGGATCGCCGACAGGAGTCCGGACAGGGATCCCATACCGAGCAGGTCCAGTCCGCGCAGCCCCTCGATGCCCACCTGCGTCGCGGCGACGGCGGACATCGCGAAGACGACGCCGATCGCGCCGCCGCCGGCGAGCAGCGTGGCACCGCCGAAACTGATGTCGCCGATCTGCCGCATGATGTGCCGCCAGTACTTGACGATCGCGAGGGGAATTCCAGCGATCACATTGCCGTAGAACGTGAATTCCCGGCCCAGCCCCGTCATCAGGTCGAGGGGCTGGCGGGCCCGGGTCCGCACCCAGTGCCCGGCGGGCCATCTGGCACTCACGACCATCAGTAACCACCTACCGGGACGACGAGAACGGAATAGAGCTGACTGAGCACCGTGTTGACGATGAAGACCAGGATGAAGGCCAGGACGACGGCCTCGTTGACGGCGTCGGCGACACCGCTGGGTCCGCCCTTGGCGTGCAGCCCCTTGAAACTGGCGACGAGCGCCGATGTCACCGCGAACGCCATCGATTTGACGAGGGCGACCACGAAATCCGACAACCGCGTGTACTGGGACAGTGCGGTGAGAAAGCTTCCCGCCGAACTGTTCTGGACGACCACCTGGAAGAGGAAGCAGGCCGACACTCCGACGGCGGTGACCATCGCGCACAGTGCGACGCCGACGATCACCGCCGCGAGCACTCGCGGGACGACGAGCCGCTCGATCACGTTGAGCCCGAGGACCTCCATGGCCTCGACCTCTTCGCGGATCGTCCGCGAGCCGAGGTCGGCGCAGATCGCGGACCCTCCGACCCCGGCCAGCATCAGCGCGCAGACCAGTGCGGACGCCTGCCCGACGATCACGAACCCTACGACCGCCCCGGTGTACCCCTCGGCGCCGAGCTGACCGGCGAGGCTACCGATCGTGACCGCGATGAGGACTCCGATGGGGATCATCAACAGCAGGGCGGGCGCCGACGTGACCGACGCGATCCGCCAGGCCTGGTCCAGCAGTTCCCGCCAGGCCAGCTTGCGCCGCACCAGAACTCGCACCGCGGCCACCGTAGTCGCGATCGAGAATCCGATGAGTGCGCCGACTTCGTTGGCGAAATGACTCACGGGCCCTTTGGCGGGTGGCAACTCGAATGTCACGCGGTCCTCCCCCGTTGCCGGTCACCGCAGAGTGGCGATCGGCTCGAGATGTTCGATACGGGGTCAGACGACCGCGACGCCGGTTGCGCCGTGGGCCTTTCGGAGCTCGCCTTTGACGACCTTGCCGCTGGCGTTGCGGGGCAGTGCGTCGACGATCACGACGTCTTTCGGGTGCTTGTACCGGGCAAGCTTGTCGTCGAGCCACGCCGCGAGTTCTTCCACGGTCAGGTCGGATCCCTCGTCGTCGAGTGCGACGACGGCGACGGGCACCTCGGTCCACTTGGGATCGGGCCTGCCCACGACGGCGGCCTCCCGGATCCGCGGGTGTCCGAACAGGACGTTCTCCACCTCGGCGCAGTAGATGTTCTCGCCGCCGGAGATGATCATGTCCTTCTTTCTGTCGACGACGTAGACGAATCCTTCGTCGTCCTGCCGCACCAGATCTCCGGAGTGGAACCACCCACCGGCGAACGCATCCGCCGTGGCGGCCGGGTTCTGCCAGTACTCGAGCATCATCGTCGGTCCGCGGTAGACGATTTCGCCGACGGTCCCGGGTGCGACGTCGTTCATGTCGTCGTCCACGACGCGCGTCTGGATCGTCGGGATCGGTTTGCCCACCGAGCCCAGCTTGCGGATCGCGTCGTCCCCGTCGAGGACGCAGGTGATGGGCGACATCTCGGTCTGCCCGAACACGGCGACGATGAGCGCCCGCGGGAACGTGTCCGCCATGGCGCGCAGCACCGTATCCGATGCGGGCGCCGCACCCCAGCTGATGACGCGAAGGGCGAGGTCGCGACCCCGGACGGTCGGGTCGGCGCAGACGGCCTGCCACTGCACCGGCACGAGGAACACCGTCGTGATCCGCTCCTGCTCCCACACGTCGAGCATCTCGGTGGGGTTGAACGCCTTGAGCGGGTGAATCACCGTGGTACCGCCCAGCATCAGCATCGGGGCGACGGAACCGAGAGCTGCCACGTGGAAGACGGGGGACGCGAGGAACCCGATGTCGTCGCCGCGGTCGTAGCGCATCGCGCGGATACAGGTGATGGACTGTCCGACCATGTTCGAGTGCGAGAGCACCGCACCCTTGGGTGTACCCGTCGTTCCGGACGTGTAGAGAATCAGGGACGGTGTGTCCTCGGGCAGATCGACGGGTGCATACGCCGGGCCGGCCTCCGACACGAGTTCTTCGTAACCGAGCACGCCGGCTTCCGAGTCGGCGCCGATGTTCACGACCAGGCTCAGTTCGGGAACGTCCTGACGCACCGCCGCGACCAGCGGTGCGAGCGCGGGCTCGGTGAACACCGCACGAGCCCCGCAGTCACGGGCGATGAACGCGACCTCGGGCGGGGTGAGCCGGAAGTTGACGGGGACCGCGATGGCACCGAGGGCATTGATCGCGAGAACCGCTTCGAAGAATTCGGTGCGGTTGAGGGTGAGCAGCAGAACACGGTCGCCGAAGTTCACACCGCGGCGGGACAGCGCGCCGGCGAGCGCCTCCGATCGGTCGTGCAATTCGCGCCAGGTCGTACTGTGGCCGAGAAAGCGGAACGCGGCCTGATCGGGCTTCATCTCCGCGTGCGACGCAACCCAGTTGTTCCAGTGGTTGCGGCGGGATTGCAGTGGCTGCTCCAGCAGCTCGCTACGTGACGACATGTGGTGGTGGTCCCTTCGCTGTACTCGCGCCCGGCGCCCGTCCGTCCGTTCGGACCCGCACCGAGCTGTGACGAGTATTACAGATCTCGACGTCTATCGGAACAGTCTTGTTAACCGCAATTCGCATCAGCTCCGGAAGTTCGGAGCGCGTTTCGCGAGCATCGCGGTGACGCCTTCGACGAAGTCGGGGGCCTGCAGCAGTTCCGCCTGGCCCGCCTTCTCGCGGTCGAGTGATGCATCCAGAGCTGTGAGCGTCGCTGCGGTGAGTGCCCGCTTGGTGAGTTCGATGGCCCGCCTCGGACCACGGGCGAGCCGGGCCGCCACGGCATCGACGTGCGCGGCGAGTTCGTCCGGAGGAAGGACGCCGGCGATCAGTCCGTCCCGCTCCGCCTGTGCGGCGGGTAAGCGCTCTCCGAGGAGAGCCATCCGGGTAGCCCGTGCCCGGCCGATGGACGCCGCGATCAGCGCGCTGGAACCGCCGTCGGGCATCAACCCGATGTTGACGAACGCGAGGAGTAGATAGGCATTCTCGGAGGCATATGTCAGGTCGGCCGTCAGAGCGATGGACGCCCCGACGCCCGCGGCCGCCCCGTTCACCTGAGCGATGACCGGGACCGGCAACTCGACGATGGCACGAACCACCCTGTTGGCGGAGTCCATCACCACCTCCGCGGTCGCTTCCCGGCCTCCGGCCGCGGCGGCCGCCGCGAGGTCCGCGCCCGTGCTGAACGCCTTGCCCGCCCCCGCGATGATCACGACGCGAACCGAGGAGTCCGTGGCGGCTGCGGTGAGCACGTCGCCCAGCGCCGTCATGTGTGCCAGGTCGAGGGCATTCATCCGGTCGGGGCGGTCGATCGTGATCCGGAGGACCCCGGCCTCGTTGACGACGCGCAGCCCGTCGACCGCCGGCGCGGTCACGACACCGCTCCGATGCGCGAGTCGACCGTGCGCGCGAGCCGCCCGGTGATGATCGATTCCGCCTCCGCGACCATCCGGGTCACGAGTTCGCGCACGGTCGGGATGTCGTCGATCAGGCCCTGACTCTGTCCCGCGGTCCAGATTCCGGCGTCGAGATCGCCCACTTCGAACACCGTGCGTCCCCGGGCTCCGGCGACGAGATGCTGGATGTCGGCGAATTCGCAGCCACGGGACTCGATGTCGACCACCTCGGCACTGATCGCGTTGCTCGCGACGCGGGCGGTGTTGCGAAGGGATCGGAAGATGAGTTCGGTGTCGCATTCGGTGTTGGCGACGATCTGTTCCTTGACGGCGTGTGCCACCGGGGATTCGACCGTGCACATGAATCGGGTGCCCATGTTCACGCCGTCGGCGCCGAGTGCGAGCGCGGCGACGAGACCGCGCGCGTCCGCGATACCGCCGGACGCGATCACGGGGATCGTGAGCTTTCGGGTGGCGGCCGGGATCAGGATCAGGCCCGCGACGTCGTCCTCACCGGGGTGGCCTGCACATTCGAAGCCGTCGATGCTGACCGCGTCGACACCGACCTGTTCCGCCTTCACCGCGTGCCGCACGCTCGTGCACTTGTGGATCACCTTGATCCCCGCGTCCTTGAGGTGCGGGAGGTGGTCCACCGGATTGGAGCCGGCGGTCTCGACGATGCCGATTCCGGAATCGATGATCGCCTGGCGGTACTCGGCGTACGGCGGCGGGTTGATCGACGGGAGGATGGTGAGATTCACGCCGAACGGTTTGTCGGTGAGCTCCCGTGTGCGGGCGATCTCCGCGACGAGATGTTCGGGGGTCGGCTGGGTGAGCGCGGTGAGAAATCCGAGCGCTCCCGAATCGGCCACGGCCGCTACGAGTTCGGCACGGCCGACCCACATCATGCCACCCTGGACGATCGGGTGCTCGACACCGAAGGCCTCGGTGAATTTCGTCCTCATTCAGTTCACCTCTTCGAACGTGCCGCCGGTGGCGGCCTTGTCCAGCAGTAGTTGGGGTGGGAGGAATCGGTCCCCGTACCGCGCGGCGAGAAGCTGCGCCCGGGAGACGAATCCCTGGATCCCGCCCGGGTACTGGTCGATGTAGCGGGCCACGCCGCCCGTCCAGCCGGGGTAGCCGATGCCCAGAATGGAACCGACGTTGGCGTCGGTGGTCGATTCGAGCACCCCCTCTTCCAGGCAGCGGACCGTCTCGACGGCTTCGATGAAGAGCATCCGCTCCTTGATGTCCTCGAACGGAATCTCGGTGCGCGCACCGTCGCGCCGGAACGTCTCGAGCCCGGACCACAATCCGACGCGCTTACCGTCCGCGTATTCGTAGAAGCCGGCGCCCGTGGAGCGACCCCTGCGGCCGAACTCGTCGATCATGCGATCGACGACGGCATCCGCCGGATGTGGCTCCCAGGATTTCCCCTCGGCGAGTATCGCGGCCTTCGTCTCCTCGCGGATCTTGCGGGGCAGCGTGAGCGTCAGTTCGTCCATCAGCGCGAGGACAGGAGCGGGGTATCCGGCCTGCGACGCCGCCTGCTCGATCGACACCGGGGAGACGCCCTCGCCGAGCATCGCGATACCTTCGTTGGTGAACGTACCGATGACGCGGCTCGTGAAGAACCCGCGGCTGTCGTTGACGACGATCGGAGTCTTGCCGATCTGCCGGACCACGGCGAGCGCGCGTCCGAGCGCGTCGTCGCTCGTCTTCTCCCCCTTGATGATCTCGACAAGGGGCATCTTGTCGACCGGCGAGAAGAAGTGCAGGCCGATGAAGTCATCGGTGCGCGAGACGTTTTCGCCGAGGAGGGTGATCGGCAATGTCGACGTGTTGGAGCAGAGCAGTGCGTCGGGCGCGATGAAGCCGTCGATCTCGGCGAACACCGTGTTCTTCACGGCCGGGTCCTCGAACACGGCCTCGATGACCAGCTGGGCGCCCGCAGTGTCGTCGGGCCTGTCGGTGGGGAGGATCCGCGCGAGGATCGATTCGGCCTTCTCGGGGGACGTCCGGCCCTTGGCGACCGCCTTGTCCAGAAGAGTCTTCGAGTAGCCCTTGCCCTTCTCGGCCGCGGCCAGGCTCACGTCCTTCAGCACCACGTTCATGCCCGACTTGGCACACACGTACGCGATGGCGGCGCCCATCATCCCGGCGCCGAGCACCGCGACCGTGCCGACGGGTACGCGGCCTGCTCCGTCGTACTGCTCGACCAGACTGTTGGCCTTCTGGAGGTCGAAGAAGAACGCGCGGATCATGTTCTTCGAGATCTGTCCCGTGGCCAGCCCGGCGAAGTAGCGGTTCTCGATCTTCTGAGCCGTGTCGAAGTCGACGAGCGCGCCTTCGACGGCAGCGCTCATGATCGCAATCGGAGCCGGATAGGGCGCGCCTTTGAGCTGTTTCCGCAGGTTGGCAGGGAATGTGGGAAGGTTCGCGGCCAGCGCCGGGGACGCGGGAGTTCCACCGGGAAGCCGGTACCCCTTCACATCCCACGGCTGCACTGCGTCGGGGTTGTCGGCGATCCACTTCTTCGCCGCGGGCACCAGGTGATCGACGTCGTCCACGAGTTCGTCGATCAGGCCGAGACCGTGCGCCTTCTCCGCGGTGTGACGCTGCCCCTGCAGGAGAACCTGGGTGAGAGCGGGGACGATTCCGAGCAGGCGCACCGTCCGGACCACGCCGCCCCCGCCGGGAAGGAGACCGAGCGTCACCTCGGGGAGTCCGATCTGCACGCCTGCGGCATTCAGCGCGATCCGATGGTGGGTGGCGAGTGCGATCTCGAGTCCGCCGCCCAGGGCGGCGCCGCCGATGGCCGCGACGACGGGCCTGCCCAGCGTCTCCAACCTGCGGAGTGGTTCCTTGATGCGGTCGACGTTCGCCATCACCGCCTCGGCCTGTCCCGCGCGGGACTTCAGGATGTCGTTGAGGTCGCCGCCGGCGAAGAAGGTCTTCTTCGCGGAGGTGACCACCACCCCGGCGATGGTGTCGCGCTCGGCGGTCAAGCGGTCGACGACCTCGCCCAGGGACACGATGAACCCCTCGTTCATCGTGTTCGCGGACTGGGCGGGGTCGTCGAGAACGAGGGTGACGATTCCATCGGCGTCCTTCTCGTACCGAATTGTGCTGTCAGTCATGCTGTTCGCTTCTCCTGTGGTCAGTGCTGGATGCGTTCGACGACCGTCGCGATGCCCATGCCCGCGCCGACGCACAGGGTGGCCAGGCCGTAACGCTTGCCCCGGCGTTCGAGTTCGTCGAGCAGCGTGCCGAGGATCATTGCGCCGGTGGCGCCCAGGGGGTGGCCCATCGCGATGGCGCCACCGTTCACGTTCACCTTGTCGAGCGGGATCTCGAGGTCCTTGGCGAACTTCAGCGCCACGGAGGCGAAGGCCTCGTTGATCTCGAACAGATCGATGTCGGAGACGTCGAGCCCGGCCTTCGCCAGTGCTTTGCGCGCCGAGGGCGCGGGACCGGTGAGCATGATCGTCGACTCGGAGCCGATGACTGCCGTGGACACGATTCCGCCGCGCGGCGCGAGGCCGGCGCGTTCACCTGCTTCTGCGCTGCCGATGAGCACCAGGGAGGCACCGTCCACGATTCCGGACGAGTTGCCGGCGTGGTGGACATGGTCGATGCGCTCCACCCAGTGGTATTTCTGCAGTGCCACCGCGGAGAATCCGCCCTGCTCCCCGAGAGCGGCGAACGACGGCGTCAACGCCGACAGGCCCTCGACGGTGGCGCCGGGCCGCATGTGCTCGTCCCGGTCGAGGACGACGACACCGTTGCGGTCCCGCACCGGGACGACCGAGCGATCGAACCGTCCGTCGGCCCAGGCGTCGGCCGCCAGTTCCTGTGAGCGAACTGCGAACTCGTCGACCTGGCTGCGACCGAATCCCTCGATGGTCGCGATGAGATCGGCGCCGATCCCCTGCGGGACCATGTAGGTGTCGTAGTTCGTCGCCGGATCGAGTCCCCATGCACCGCCGTCCGATCCCATGGGCACCTTCGACATGGACTCGACGCCGCCCGCGAGAACGAAGTCTTCCCAGCCGGAGGCCACTTTCTGCGCGGCGAGGTTGACGGCCTCGAGACCGGAGGCACAGAAGCGGTTGATCTGGACACCCGCGACGGTCTCGGGCAGTCCGGCAGCCAGCGCCGCGACACGCGGAAGCACGCCGCCCTGTTCACCCAGCGGCGACACGATTCCGAGCACGATGTCGTCGATCAGTGCCGGGTCCAGACTCGGATTCCGGACCTGGATCTCCTCGATCAACCCGACCGCCAGGTCGATGGGCTTGGTGCCGTGGAGGGCACCGTTGCTCTTACCCCGTCCGCGAGGGGTTCTGATCGCGTCGAAGATCAATGCCTGCCCGCTCTGCCGGGTTGCACCCATGATCCAGCTACCTCCGATAGTTCGAAATGTGACATCCAGGAGCGCACGACCGTCAGGAGACCGCGGACACATGCGAATTGTCGTTAACTTATTCTGCGCGTTCCTCACGTGTCAATAGCTCTACGGCAACTCCGCAGCCAGATTCACCGGCATGTTCCGAGAATGTGGGGTCACAATTTCTCCGCACGCGACCCTCAGCCGACCCGACGATGCGAAAGTCTCGGTTAAGATCATCGACAGTTAAACTGGCAGAAGACTGCCGATCGATGGAGGTGACCGTGGCCCGGACCAGCACGGCGGCCGGTGCCGCCACCGAGCGGCCGATCCGCCGTCGCCCGAAGAATCGCAAGGCCCAGATCGCGAACGTCGCGGCCGAGGCCTTCAGCGAGCGCGGCTACCACGCGGTCGGCGTCGACGAGATCGCGGCCACCATCGGGATCTCCGGCCCCGCCCTCTACCGGCACTACCCCAACAAGTACGCCCTGCTCGTACACGCCGCCACCACGACAGCCGACGCACTGCAGGCGGCAGCGGACGGCGCCCTCGACGGCATGGCCGAGCGCGAGCCCGGCGACCGACTCGACCATCTGATCTCCGCGCTCGTCGCGAACACCATCGAGAACCGCAAGGTCGCCGGGCTCTACCGCTGGGAGGGCCGGTACCTCGAGGCCGAGGATCGCACGCGCATCCGCGACGTCTTCGTTCACGTCACCCGATGCGTGGCAGACCCCCTGCGGGAACTGCGACCCGAACTCACGTCCGTCGACGCCACGACGCTGGGGGCGTCGACGCTGAGCGTGATGGGGAGCATCAGCGCACACCGCACCACTCTCGCGACGCGCCGGCTCGACGCGCTTCTGAAGTCGGCGTGCGAATCGATCCTGCGCGCGACACTGCCTCCCGCCGTCCCGACCGAAGGAAGGAACACGGGCACAGGTGCGGTACGCGGCCTGGCGGTGACGTCCAAGCGTGAGTTGCTGATCAACGAGGCCGTCAAGATCTTCGACCGGCACGGCTACCACGACTCGAGCATCGAAGAAATCGGCGCCGCGGCCGGCATCAACGCGTCGAGCGTGTACCGCCACTTCCCCAGTAAGGCCGACCTTCTCGCAGCGGTGTTCTACCGCGCGTCCGACCGGCTGGCCGTGGCCACCTCGGCGGCGCTGTCCACCGCCACCGGCCCCGAGGATGCGCTCCGCAAACTCGCCGAGTCCTACCTGGAACTCTCGTTCGGGAACCCGGAAGTGCTGTCGGTGTACTTCGCGGAAATCGGGAACCTCCCGAAGAACGAGCGGACCAATCTCCGCAACGTGCAGCGCCTGCACGTCGAGGAGTGGGTCCACCTGGTGACCACCGTGCGCACCGAACTCTCGGCTCCGGAGGCACGGTTCCTGGTACACGCAGCGCTGGGGCTGGTGCTCGACATCGGCCGACTGGTCCACTTCGACACCCGCGAGGAGTCGCGTGCGCGTCTCCACACCCTGATGACGGCGGTACTACTGGGTGGGTAACGATCGGCCGATCAAACGTGATTCACGGAATCATACGGTCCTCGCCCCCTGGTGAACAGTCCACCCACGATGTGCCTGCGATAGCCGGGGTCGTATGTGCTTGCCAGAATCCAGATACGAAGTAGAACGCTCGGGCCAGCACACAGATACCCATGCCGCCTGCGCCTGGATGTCATTCCGTGGCGACGGGAATGCGCGGCAGGGAGGAGGTGTACTCCTGGTTGGAATAAGGCCAGGTTGGGGTTCGAAAACAATGCGCATGTCATCATCTCGAGTTGGGAAACGAGGGCCTCCAAGGACCGCCCGATGACAACTTCTTCACCGAGCACAGGGATGACGACTGAAAGACGAAATCATATCCACCCCGAGGCCTTGGCATCGACGGCGGTGCCCGTCATCACTGAAGGGGTCTACTTCCTGCGCTTCTGATACGCAACAAGGGCCCGCAGCAGGACGCTTGGCTTCGGGCTCACACGAAAAAGAGCTTCGCCCAAGACAGACTGCTCCTCATAGTCCAATCCGGACCCAGGCAGCCACGAGGTAAGAGATTTTCGCCACGGCCGAGGGTCTCCCCACGTTGCGTACATCTTCATTGGAGAAACAGCGATGACGTGCATTCCATGTTCCACTGCCTGCCACACCGCCGCAGCAACACCCGGTGTGTGGACACTACGGTAGTCGTCGAACACTGCAATCCCCTGTGGTGCAAGGAGTTTCTGCGCGGTCATGACATCCGTGGCGACATGCTCGTACAGATGTGAGCCGTCGATGTGTATGAACCGGTGCGCGTCCGCGGCGGCATGGTCTGGAAGGATCTCACTCGGCCCCTTCACGATGACGGGAAGATGGTCGTGGGCCTTCTTGTAGTTCTCGCGAAACCGCTGTTCGGTCAGCGCAGGGTACTGTTGCGCGTTCTCCGTATCGTTTGCCAATGCACCCGACACGTCGCCGAAAAGATCGATCACTGTGAACACTTCTCCTGGGTGGAGGTACTCACCGATGAGCACAGCACTCTTGCCGAGATACGTTCCCACTTCGGCGAGATCACCCCTGCCGACTTGGACTCCGGATTCTGTCAACGCGAATCGGAAGAGTGCGATGTCAGACGGGTAGAACCACCCAGGGATTGCCCGCAACGCCTTGTCCGAACGTCCCATTCGACCCCAATCTCCGACGACAATAAGCGATCGACAGAGAACCCGTCGTCGAATGGGATCGTACAGGCGGAGCGCTACCGATATGCAGAAACACATGGCACGCCTCGATGAACATTCCGCCAACAGTCAATGACGAACTCGGGTCAACGAATAGATGCTCCGCACAATCTCTCTCGACCCCGGTAGGACGGTTGCAATTATCTGCACCCAGATCTCGCGGCCGGTAACCTACCGGATATCCGGGATAACTCCGGTTGTGCTGATCTCGCGCCGCTTTGGACTCCCGCCGCGGCGGCAGGAAGCGCACGAACCTCGCACGGATCCGCAGCGCACGACGGGACGCATTCTGCAGCCAGATCGGGGCGGCGGGAAACCCGAACGCTGCCAGCATCATCGGGTCGAGGAGCGCGTAGACCCCCTGCGCGACGAGGGGCCGGAGTGGCGCCGGAAACCAGGAACAGAACAGCTTCAGCGTGTAGGTGCCGACGCGATGGTTGTCGTCGGTGTACCGGAAATACTTCCGCTCGTAGTCGACTTTGAACCGGTAGAAGTCCTCGAAACTCTCGGGAATGTTCTTGATTCCCATTCGGATTCCCACCTGACGGTAGAAGTGGAAACACGCGAGACGCTCGTTCGGAGTCAGCCGCCGCCATCCGAAGCGGTCGATCCAGTCGATCGGCTCGTAGATGAAGGTGGTCAGCACGTACAGCATGTCGCCGTTGTCGATGTCGTACTTGCCGTGCATTCGGTTCACGACGCGCAGTGATTCGATGCCGCGCTCGGAGTCGTAGCCGTGTTCGACGAGTTCGGCCATCAGCAGTGCGGTGTCGTCGTACCTCTTCTGCGGCCGTTTCTCGAACTCACCGGTGCGCTGCAGCAGTTCCGAAATGGTGGGGACACAGTATGTCCGGAACAGCGCGAACTCGAGCGACCGCTGGTAGTCCCACGGAAACTCGTAGCCGGCCGTGATGCGATGGATCTCCTGGTGATCCCGGACCGGGTCGAGTTCCTCGATCCGCCGCTGCCAGCCGTGCCTGCCCCGCGGAACCCCGCCCGGCGCGCCGGAGTCGGCGCGCTTGCTCTTCATCAGCATGTGAATACCCTCCTGCCGCGTGATCAGCGTCCGTGCCGGTTCTTCAACATCCAGGCCGAGATCTTCATGTCCCGCGACTTGCGCTGCATGGTGAGCAGGTTCAGCGGAGCCGCGAATCTCTGCCGGGCGATGGATTTGACCCGGCTGAATTCACGCAGACCGTCCGCTCCGTGGATCCGGCCGAAGCCCGAGTCTCCGACACCGCCGAACGGCAGCGCCGCCACGCCGGCGAACCCGAGCACCGAACCGATCGTCACCACTCCGGCCCTGAGTTTTTCGGCAGCCTGCATCGCCTTCGTCGCATCCCTGGTGAAGATGGACGCGCCGAGCCCGAACGTGGTGCCGTTGGCCTTCGTGACCGCCTCGTCGAGGCTGGCGACCCTGTTGATGACGACCGTGGGGCCGAACGTCTCCTCGCGGATCGCGGTGCTGTCCTCGGGAACGCCGGTCAGCACGATCGGTCCGACGTAGCCGTCCTTGATGGATTCCAGTCCGCCGACCACAGCGGATCCGCCCTTGTCGAGTGCATCCTGGACGTGGCCGCGGACGACGTCGGACTGGCTGGCCATCGTCATCGGACCGTATGCGGCGTCCCGGGGGCCGGGGCGCAGGACCTTCGACTTCTCGGCGACCAGCCGGACGAACTCGTCGTAGACCGAGTCGACGACGTAGATGCGCTCGACGCCGGCGCACGTCTGTCCAGCGTTGCCCATCGCCCCGAACACCGCGAAGCCGGCGGCCTCGTCCAGGTTCGCGTCGGCGTCGACGAGCATGGCGTCCTTGCCGCCCGCCTCGACGACGAGGGGGGTCAGCGTTTCGGCACACGCGGCCATGACGCGCTTGCCGGTGGCGGCAGATCCGGTGAAGGCAATCTTGTCGACCCCGGCCGAGACGAGAGCAGCGCCGGTCGACCCGTCTCCGGTGACCACCTGCAGTACAGGTTGGTTGGGGACGAGCGCCTTCCACTTGTCGGCGAGCCACACCGCGACCCCGGGGGTCAGCTCGCTGGGCTTGAAGACGACGGTGTTGCCCGCCGCCAGCGCATAGGAGATCGACCCCATCGGCGTGTACACGGGGTAGTTCCACGGCCCGATGACACCGACCACACCCATCGGCTCGTATCCGACGCTGCTGGCCTGGTTCGCGCTGACCAGGCCCGATGGCACCTTCCGCCGCTTCAGAACCTTGCCCGCGTTCTTCGCGGCCCAGTCGAGGTGTTCGATGGCGAGCATCACTTCGAGGAGCGCGTCGTCGTACGGCTTGCCGGTTTCCGCGGCGACGAGCGCGGCCAGCTGCTCGCCGTCCCGGGCCATCGACTTCTTCCAGTCGAGGAGCCATTGCTTGCGGCCGTCGAACCCGAGAGCGTTCCACCACTGCGCGGCGGCGCGGGCCGCGTCGACGGCGTCGCGCACCTCCTGCTCCCCCTGGATCGGGTACTCGGCCAGGACGTTGCCGTTGCGCGGGTCCAGGGACGCGAACGTCTTCGGCGCCTGCTCCGTCCGGGCTGCGGGCTGCTCGCCGGCCGTCGTCTCGGTCGTCTCCGCCTGCTGTGGCATGGTCGATGTCCTCCCTCGAGATCACATCAAATATATGTGATGTGATGTAATGTAGTGGACATCACAGTATGCGGCAGACCCCATCGCGGCAAGCCCCGCACCGTCACCTCCGGCCGTCCGATTCGCCGGCCGCATCAACCATGAGGAGTCCCCCGGACATGAGCGTCGAATTCACCAGTGAACAGAAGGACTTCGCGGCGGCGATCGTCGATTTCTGCAAGCGCGAGAGCGGCACCCGCGAGCAGCGCGACAGGCTGACGAATCACGGCGAGCACAACCACAATCAGGACGTCTACGAGAAGATGGCCAAGCTGGGCTGGCTGGGCATCACCATTCCCGAGGAGTACGACGGCTCGGCCGCCAGCCACGTCGACATGTGCATCCTCCTCGAGGAGGCCGCCAAGGGGATGGCACCCATCGGCGGCATCGGTCCCACCCTGATCACGGGCGGTGCCTACACCAAGTTCGGAACCGACGCGCAGAAGGACATCGTGCTGCGCGGCATCGTGGCCGGCCGATCACAGTCCATCTCGATGTCCGAACCGGAAGCCGGTTCCGACGTCGGCAACCTCAGCACCCGCGCGGAGAAGACCGCCGACGGCTGGGTGATCAACGGTCAGAAGACGTGGTGCTCCAACGCGCACTTCGCCGACAACATCCTGCTCGTGGCCCGCACCGGGCGCGGCGACGGCAAGCACGAAGGCCTCACGATGTTCCACGTCCCGGCGGATACCGCCGGGCTGAAGATCAGCGGCATCGACACGATGGGCGGCAAGGAGGTCAACGACCTCTACTTCACCGATTGCGTCCTACCCGAGGACGCGGTGGTGGGCGAGGTCGGCAACGGCTGGCGCCAGCTGATGACCGGCCTGAACTTCGAACGCCTGATCCTCGCCGCCATGATGCTCGGCACCGCGCAGCGCGCGTTCGCCGACACCCTCGACTTCGTCACCCAGCGCAAGCAGTTCGGGCGGCCCGTCGGATCGTTCCAGGCGCTGCGCCACCGCATCGCCGATCTCGCGACCGAGATCGAGTGCTGCAAGCTGCTCGTCTACAGCGTCGCCAAGGACGTCGACGCGAACCCGGACAAGATGCTGGCCCGCGAGGCGTCGATGGCCAAACTGAAGGTCACGGAGACGGCGAAGAAGGTCGCGCTCGAGGGCATGCAGATGATGGGCGGGTACGGCTACGCCACCGAGTTCGACATGGAGAAGCACGTCCGCTCCACCATCGTGTCGACCATCTACGGCGGTACCAACGAAATTCAGCGCGACATCATCGGCAAGACCTACGGCTTGTAATCATCCCCTGCGGTTTATGCTGGTTTGCCGCATCGAAGGAGTTCTCCATGGCATCGCCCTCCGTGTCACGATCCCCAGCGGGCCGCACCCTGCGCCGCCGACCCCAGCTGTCGGACGACGTCGCCGTGCACGTCCGTAACCTGATCATGTCCGGGGGCGTTCGCCCGGGTGACTTCATCCGGCTCGACGAGACCGCGGCGGACCTGGGGGTCAGCGTCACACCTGTCCGTGAGGCGCTCCTGACCCTGCGCGGCGAGGGACTCGTCGAACTGGTTCCTCACCGCGGGTACGTCGTCGCCCCGCTCAGCCGGGACGACATCCACGACCTCTTCTGGCTGCAGGGGCAGATCGCCGAGGAACTCGCGGTCCGCGCGACGCGGTCGGCCACTCCGGAGGCCGTGGAGGAGCTGACCGCGATCAACGAGAAGCTGCGACGTGCCGTCGAGGACGGCGACGCCGACCGCATCGAGGACCTCGAGTTCTCGTTCCACCGGGTCATCAACCGGCTTGCCGACGCGAGCAAGCTGTCGTGGTTCCTGCTCAGCGCCACCCGGTACACCCCTGTGCAGTTCTATTCGTCCGATCCGGCCTGGGGCGAGTCGGCGGTCGACAGCCATCGCCGTCTCATCGCCGCCCTCGCCGACGGGAAGGCCGACGTGGTGGGTGCCGAGAACAAGGCCCACTTCATCGACGGCGCCCAGCGGCTGGTCGCGCATCTCGACGAGGTCGGCATCTGGGACTGACCGGCACCACCGCTGCCCGGCGCCCGGTCAGCACGGTGCGGGGTTGCGATCCCCGTAGGTGGGGTCCAGCGCCCGCTGGATGATGTACACGGCCCGCGCATCGGTGGTCAGCTGGCCGTGTTCGGCCGTGTTCGCCTCGCAGCCGTCCTGGAGCCAGATGTTGTGCACGACGGCCCCCGGACCGGCCGTCAGGAACGTGTTCTCCGGCGGGGTCGACACAGTGTCGCTGCGACTGGCGACCGCCGTGTACTCGATGCCCGGGTCGGTGTCGCCACCCGCGTTGAGGACCTGAAGGAAGGGCGAACCCACCATCTGCTGGATGTAGGACGGTCCGACCGCGACACCGGCGAGCGTCGTGACCGGTACACCCAGTGCCTGCGCGATCGCACCGAGCGCCTGGACGTCCCCGAAGCTGGTGCCGTGGTTGGTGGCGCCGAGCGTGACGAGGGAATGCACCTTGTTCAGCGCGGGGTTCGTGCGGTCGGCGCCGCCGTCGAACCGCAGGTACTGGCGGGACACTGTGCCGCCGAGCGAATGCCCGATCATGTCGACCTGCGAAGCGCCGGTGGTGGTACGGACCTGGTCGACGAAACCGGCGAGCTGCCGCGCGGACTCGGCGATGTCCGCGCCGCCGAACATGCGCATCAGGTTACCCTCGGTCAGACCGGCGGCCTGTCCGTAGTTGAGGGCGAAGACGCAGTACCCCTCCGCCGTGAGCGCCGGGGCGAGGTCCTTCCACGTTCCCACCATGCCGGTCCAGGTGCCGTGCACCAGCACGACGGGACGCGGATGCGCCGCGGACGGCTTACAGCTCCAGTCATTCGCCCCCGGCAGTACCGACGGGTCGGCCGCGGGTGCGGGTTCCGCTTCCACGGGATCCGCTGCCGCCGGTGCCCCGCCGCAGAGCATCACGATGCCTGCCAGCGCGAACAACAGGGCCCTACCGGCCGACGATATACGCATATTCCTCGTATCCTGAGTTGACGGAAATAGACTTCAGGTTACGTTACCCAACTGTCCATCAAAGTCTCAACCTGAGATCGAGACTCTGGGGGTGATAACCCACACGATTCGTCTTCGGCTGATCACAGACAGCCCTCCCGGCCATCCGGAAGGCTCACCGAAACGAACCACCAACGACACACGATAGTCGGGATGAGAAAGCTACTGCCAATCGAGTGAGTGGGGCGATTATGTATTTCTCCGTAGAACAGCGGAACGGCGACGATTCCGGAGAGCATTCTGACGCCTCGGCGCAGCAGGCACTTGACGGTCTGCGCGCGGAACTCGACGCAGTCGACGCGACCCTTCTCGACGCGGTGCGGCAGCGCTTGGAGGTGTGCCTGCGCATCGGCGAACTGAAGCGACGCGAGCACATCGCCATGATGCAGCCCGGCCGGATCCACATCGTCCACGAACGGGCGCGACAGTACGCGGACAGCCACTCACTGTCCCCGGAGTTCTTCGACTCGCTCTACGACCTTCTCATCGCCGAGACCTGCAGGCTCGAGGACCTCGTGATCAACGCGGAGCCCGCCGACGAGGGCCCCTACCACAACGGACACCACGACCACCGTGACAACCACCACGTTCGTCACAGTTCCGTGCCCTCTGCGAATGTCGAGTCGTGATGAGTACCCGAACGCTCCTGGTCGACAACTACGATTCCTTCACCTACAACCTGTTCACCCTGCTGGCCGAGGTGAACGGTGAACCCCCCACGGTCGTGCACAACGATGTGGAGTGGGATTCGATCCCCTGGTCCGACTTCGACAACATCGTCATCTCCCCCGGCCCCGGACGCCCGGAGCGGCAACGGGACTTCGGCATCAGTGCGCGCGTCATCACGGAGACCGCACTCCCCGTCCTCGGCGTGTGCCTCGGCCATCAGGGGCTGTGCCAGCTGTTCGGGGGCAGCGTGGTTCTCGCACCCGAACCGATGCACGGCCGCGTGTCCCTCGTCGAACACGACGGTTCCGAGCTCTTCGCCGGCATTCCGTCACCGTTCCCGACCGTCCGCTACCACTCGCTGATCGTCGAGGATCTCCCCGACGACCTCGAGGCCACCGCCTGGACCGCCGACGGCCTGCTGATGGGTGTCCGCCACCGGACTCGTCCGCTGTGGGGCGTCCAGTTCCACCCCGAATCGATCAGCACCGCGTTCGGTCACGAACTGCTCGCGAACTTCCGCGATCTCACGCAGACGCATTCCGGGACACCCACGCACGGGTCCATGCTGAGAATCCCGATTCCCCACGCGCCGTACGTGGTCCAGCAGGTGCGCGTCGATCACGAAGTCGATCCCCGCACCACGTTCGAGGATCTCTTCGCGTCCGGACCCAACGCGTTCTGGCTGGACGGGACGTCGGCCTCGGAACCGACGTCGCGATTCACCATCATGGGCAATTGTTCCGGCCCGCGCGCCGAGTACATCACGTACGACGTCAGCGAATCGATCGTCCGGATCACCCGCGAGGGGTTGCCGGTCGAACAGGTGCACGCACCGTTCTTCGACTACCTCGAGCGGCAACTGCAGGCCCGGTCGGTGCCCGGTCTCCCGGGTGTGCCGTTCGGCCTCGGCTACGTGGGGTACCTCGGCTACGAACTGAAGGCCGAGACCGGCGGCACGGCGGCCCACAAGTCGCCCACCCCGGACGCCGCGCTGGTGTTCGCGGACCGCGCTGTCGTCATCGACCATTCCGGCGAGCGCACCTACGCGCTGTGCCTGAGCGATCACCAGGACGATCCGGAGTTGCGCCGCTGGCTCGACGAGATGGAGGTGGCGCTGCATCGGCTGGCCGAGCCGGACAACCCGCCGACCGCGGTGTCGCCGATCCGGAAGCCGGAGTCCGCCGAACTCGCCCTGCGCCACGAGCACGACAAGTACCTCGAACACATCGCGACCTCGCTCGGCGAGATCCGGACCGGCGAGTCCTACGAGGTGTGCCTGACCAACATGGCGACGGTGGACCAGTCGATCGATCCCCTGCACACGTTCGAGTTGCTGCGCTCCATCAGCCCCACCCCGTACAGCGCGTACCTCCAGTTCGCCGGACTGTCGGTTCTCAGCGCCTCCCCCGAACGGTTCCTCAGGATCGGCGCGGACCGGGTGGTGGAGTCCAAACCCATCAAGGGGACGCGGCCGCGCGGCGCGACCCCTGCCAAGGACGCGGCGCTGCGGCAGGACCTGCTCGACAGCGAGAAGGACCGCGCCGAGAACCTGATGATCGTCGATCTGACGCGCAACGATCTGGCTCGGGTGTGCGTTCCCGGATCGGTGCACGTTCCCAAGCTCTTCGACGTCGAGACGTACGCGGCCGTGCATCAACTCGTGTCGACCGTGCGCGGGACCCTCAGCGCGGACGCCTCCGTCGTCGAGTGTGTTCGCGCCGCCTTCCCGGGCGGATCGATGACGGGCGCCCCGAAGATCCGGACCATGGAGATCATCGACCGGCTCGAGTCCGGGCCGCGCGGTGTGTATTCCGGGTCGATCGGCTACTTCTCACTGACGGGGACGGCCGACCTGTCGATCGTCATCCGCACGATCGTCGCCACAAACACCGAGGTGACGTTCGGTATCGGTGGGGCGATCACCGCCCTCTCCGACCCGGAGGAGGAGTTCGACGAGGCGATGGTCAAGGCCGCCACCATGTTGCGGGCACTGACCGTGACGGCAGACCGGCCGAACGAGATCGGGCCGTGAACGTCCCGGCCGCATCCATCCGGACCGTCGCGCTGATCGGCGGTTCCGGCGATGTCGGCCGGATGCTGGCTGCTCGGCTGCGTGCCGACGGAAACACGGTGCGCACCATCGACATCCGATTCACCGATCGATCCGACCCGGATCAGGTGAAGGGCGACGTCACCGACCCGTCGCCCGAACTGCGGACGGCGGTGAACGCGGCCGATGCGGTGATCCTGGCGATCCCCGAAAGCATCGCGCTGGAGGCGATTCCGTTCGTCGTCGCGGAGTTGGCCGAACACGCCCTGCTGGTCGACACGCTGTCGGTGAAGTCCCGATTCGACGCCGCCCTGCGCGACAGTGCGCTGCGCACCGGTGCGGTGGGCATCAACCCGATGTTCGCGCCTTCCCTCGGACCGGAGGGCCGCCCCGTCGCGGCGGTGACCTACCGGGACAGTGGTGAGGTCGAGTGGTTCCTGTCGGTGCTGTCCGGCTGGGGGTCGTCGGTGGTCCGCCTGGACGCCGAACACCACGACCGGCTCACCGCAGCGACCCAGGCGCTGACACACGCCGGCGTCCTCGCGTTCGGCCTCGCGCTGGCGGACCTCGGTGTCGACGGCGCCGAACTCACCGCGGTGGCGACCCCTCCCCATCTCGTGTCGCTCGCGCTCCTCGCGCGGGTCGGCGGAGGCGTCCCGGAGGTCTACCGGGACATCCAGGCGGGCAATCCCTTCGCGGGCGAGGCCCGCCGCGCGCTCGCCGCGGCGCTGACCACTCTCACCGAAACCGTCGAGCGGGGCTCGGAGGACGATTTCGCTTCGCTCATGTCCCGCTCGACATCGGCGCTCGGCGACCGGAGCGAACCCCTCGCCCGGGTGTGCGCCGATCTCTTCACCGATCTCGTTCACAGACAGCCGCAGTCGTGGGACAGGAACGGAGATTCGTCATGACGCCCCAGAAGACGCCCTCGCTCCCGGAGTACGACCCGGCGGATCCGGTGGAGAGTGCCGTGGTGTCCCGGCTCGCCCGGAACTGGGGTCAGCGGGCGACCGTGAAGAAGCCGGAACCGGACCTCGACGCGCTGTTCGACCTCGACAAGCAGGACTACCCGAACGAGTTGCTGCCCTTCGCCGATCACGATCGGTTCCTCGGCATGAGCGAGGAGCAACGGAACCAGCTCCGGGCGTGGGCCTGGATCGCATTCAACAAGAACGTCATGGACATCGAGCAGTACGTGGTCAATCCCGGGTTCGACCTCGTCGCGCACGACGCCCTGGACACCGGGCTCGGAGACACGTTCGCCGTGGCCGTCCACCAGGCGATGGTCGACGAGCAGTACCACACCCTCATGCACCTGAACGCGAGCGCGGTCACGCGCAGGCAACGCGGTTGGGCGATGCCGAACAACGCCCTTCCCGACGTCCTGACGTTGCGCCGACAACGCGCGGCGACGGCCGAGGCCGCCGACCCGAGGAAACGGGCGATCACGACGTTCGCCTTCATGACGGTGGCGGAGATCTCGATCAGCTCCTACCTCGACCTGATCTCCGAGAACGACGTCATCCAGCCGGTCAACCGGGCGACGGTGAGGCTGCACAATCGCGACGAGTACTGCCACGCCTCGATCGCCGACGACATCGCCGGCGTCGTCTACGACACGCTGAGCCCCGACGACCGCCGCCACTTCCTGGACGGGCTCGTCGACGCGATGACCGCTTTCAGCAGCAACGACTACTCGACGTGGCACACCATCGTCGGACTCATGGACCTGGGCGGCGGTCAGGCGATGATCGACGACGCCGAGCACGACACCCGCCGATCCGCACTGGTCCAGGATTTCGGTGGAATCCACAAGCTGTGCAAGCACCTCGGCGTCGCCGGCGAGATGTCCTTCGAGTGGGCCTGACTCCGCGGCGACGGGACAGACGGGGCCACGTGGTGGGAACGCGCGGAGCCTTCCCACCACGGGCCGCGGAGATCAGCGCCCGGATCGCTCCTCGGCCTGACCCACGAGCGCGGTGAGCGCGGCAACCCAGAACTCTCCGAACTGGTCCACTTCCGGCGTCGAGAGGATGCCGGGCGGGAAGGACATGAAGGCCGACAACTGCAGGCCCTCCGCGGTTTCCGAGATCACCGACTGGATGTCGAGGACGGCCTGGGCGGGCATCGCGCTCTTCTCGAATCCACCCGTGACGGGCGATTCGAAATCGGGCAGCCAGTCGAGTCCACGTACCGCCTCGGGAACCTCGGCCGCGCTGACGCGTCCGATGTAGTTGAACACGATCTGCGGTTCCGGCCAGTTCCTCATGACCGCCGACGTGTCGGGGTTCAGATACCGGAGCAGCCCGTATCCGATTCCCCGGTCCGGGATCGCGCTCAGCTGATCCCGGACCGCTTGTACGGCGTCCGCCGCGCCCGCGCCACCCCGCAGTGCATCGGCGATGTCGACCCCGGCGAGGTCGAGACGTGCCGGGTACATCGTGGTGAACCAGCCGACCGTCCGCGACAGATCAGCACCCGGCACCGTGGACTCTTCACGTCCGTGGCCCTCGAGGGTGACGACCGTCGACGAAGCCTCGACTCCGCGGTCGCGTCGCCATGCGGCCACCGCCAACGCGACGGCTGCCGCGAGAACGTCGCCGATCTCACCGTCGAGCGCACCCGGCGTGCCACCCAGCAATGCCTCGGTGACCGGTGCGGGAACATCCACCCGGGTCCGCTCCAGCGTGCTGACCAGGTCGGTTTCCAGGTCCAGCTCACGGGATCCGAGCAGCGGATCCGGGCCGGTCAGCATGTGTTCCCACACCTCGAGTTCGGCCACCCGCTCCGGCTCGACCGCCGCCTCGAGCAGACCGTCGGTCCAGCGCCGCAGCGACGTTCCGACCGGCTCGAGTGACGGCGACGTGCCGGCGGCGATCTGCGCGCCCGCGGTCGCGAAGTCCGGCACCAGGATCCGCCACGACACGGAGTCGATGACGAGGTGGTGCGGCACCACGAGGAGCCGTCCGCGCCGATCCGACTCGGCGGGGTCGAACCAGACGAACTGGAGCATCGACCCGGTGCGCGGATCCAGGCGATCCAGCGCCGCGTCGAAGGCCGCACCCGCCACCGCGTCGAACTCCGGCGAACCGGGCTCGTCGCCGGCCGCGATCTCCACCCGATGCACGGTGGCGTCGATGTCGACGCTACCCGCGGGTGCGATCTCGAGCGCGTCCTCTACACCGGACGTGACCAGGGTCGACCGCAGCACGTCGTGCTTGTCGACCACGGCGGCGATCGTCGCGGTCACCTGCTCGCGTTCGATCCCGGCGGGCAACGTCAGCATCAACGGCATGACGAACCGGTCGAAGTCGCCGCCGCGCTCGACCATCTTGCGGGCGACCGGGGTGAGCGGCACAGTTCCGACGCCACCACCCTCGTACTCCTGCAGTACGGCCGCCGCGGACTCGCCCGAATCCGCCACCGCGGCCAGCTCGGCAACCGTGCGCCGCTCGAACACATCTCGCGCGGTGAAGTGGATACCGGCCGAACGCGCCCGCGCCACCAGCTGGATGGACACGATGCTGTCGCCGCCGAGCTCGAAGAAGGAATCGTCGATTCCGACGCTCTCCCGGCCGAGCAGTTCACCGAACACGGTCGCGAGTGCACGCTCGGTGTCGGTGCGCGGCGCCCGGAAGTCGGCCGCCGACGCGAAGTCCGGCACCGGCAGCGCGCGCCGGTCGAGCTTGCCGCTGGTGCCCAGCGGAAGTTCGGCGAGAACCATCACAGAATCCGGAATCATATACTCGGGCAACGATTCCGCGACGAACCCATTCAGCGCTGCCGGGTCGAGAACCGCGTCCGGCTTCGGCACGACGTAGGCGACGAGCCGCGCACCCACCTCGCTGTTGTGGACGATGACGGCGGCCTGCGCCACGTCGCGATACCGGACGAACGCCTCCTCGACCTCGCCGAGCTCGATACGCAGTCCGCGCACCTTCACCTGGAAGTCGGTGCGGCCCACGAACTCGAGGACGCCGTTCTCGTTCCACCGGACGAGGTCGCCGGTGCGGTACATTCGCGCACCCGAATCGCCGAACGGGTTCGCGACGAACCGTTCTGCACTCAGTGCGGAACTATTGACGTATCCGCGAGCGAGTTGCGCGCCGTCGAGGTACAGCTCACCGGGAACACCGATCGGCGCCGGGTTCAGATGAGCGTCGAGCACGTACACGCGGGTGTTCCAGGCCGGCGAACCGATCGGCGCGATCGTCGCCGTGCCCGACGGCTCCACCACGTGGGCCGTCGAGTTGATGGTCACCTCGGTCGGGCCGTACAGGTTCACCAATTCCGCGGAACCGAGACCGGAAACCCGGTCGGCCGCCGACTGCGGCAGCGGCTCACCGCCCGCGAAGACCAGGCGCAGCGAACCGCACCGGTCGGCCGTCGCAGCGTCGAGGAACATGGTCAGCACGGACGGGACGAACTGGATCACCGTCACCGCTTCCGTACCCACGGTCGCTGCCATGTACTCGGGGTCGCGGTGACCGTCCGGCGACGCGATCACGAGAGTGCCACCGACCACCAACGGCAGGAACAGCTCCCACACCGAGGCGTCGAACGTGAACGGTGTCTTCTGCAGCACCACGTCCTGCGCGCCGATGCCGTAGACGTCCCGCATCCACGCCAGCTGGTTGGCCAGCGCCGAGTGCGGAATCGCCACGCCCTTCGGACGTCCCGTCGAACCCGACGTGTACAGCGCGTAGGCCAGGTTGTCCGGGCGCAACTCGGCGAGCCGCTCGGAATCCTCGACCGGGCCGTCCGCGTACTCGGACAGGTCGAAGTCCTCGACCAGGTATACCGGCACGTCCACGTCGAGATTCGCGATGTCGTCGGCCAGGCTCAGCACACAGGTCGGCATGGCACTGTCCACGACGTACGAGGTGCGGTCCGCGGGGTGCTCCGGGTCGATCGGCACGTACGCGCCGCCCGCCGTGTGGACGGCGTAGAGGCTGATCACCATGTCGAGCGAGCGTCGCATCGCGATGCCCACCACCGAGTCCGGCCCCACACCCATCGACATCAGGTGCCGCGCCAGACGATTCACGCGCGCGTCGAACTCGGCGTAGGTGAGGCGCACGTGGTCCGCCACCACGGCCGTTCGATCCGGCGTGCGAGCGACCTGGGCGCCGAACATCGACACCACGGATTCGTCGGTGACGTCGTGCCCCGAGTCGTTCCACCCGGACAGGACGAGTTCGCGTTCGTCGCCGGTCAGCAGATCGAGATCTCCCACCAGCGTGGAACTGCCGGCCGCGATGGTCTGCAGGATCCGGTTCAGCCGGGACCCGAGCCGCTCGACGGTGTCGGCGCCGAATACGTCCGGGAGGTACTTCAGGACCAGCTGTAGCTCGCTGTCCGACTGGGCCAGCAGGCTCAGCGGGTAGTGCGAGGCGTCGCTGATCTGCACCCCGGCGACCCGGAGCCCGTCGATGTCGCTGTCCTCGGTGAGACCTGCGCGGTCCACCGGGTACGACTCGAACACCGTCAAAGTGTCGAACAGCCCACCGATTCCGGCGATCTGCTGGATCTCCGGAAGACCGATGTGATGGTGGTCGAACAACGTCGACTGTTCCGCCTGCAGCCGCTCGAGCAGTCCGAGGAGCGACTCACGGGGATCGATACGCACGCGAATCGGGATGGTGTTGATGAACAAGCCCACCATCGACTCGATGCCTGCGACCTCCGGCGGGCGACCCGACACGGTGGCGCCGAAGACGACGTCGTCCGAGGCCGTCATGCGGGCCAGCAGCAGACCCCACGCCGCCTGGACGATCGTGTTCATCGTCAGGCCACGGTCCCGGGCGATGCGCGCCAGGTTCTCGCTCACCACCTCGCCGAGGTGCAGCGCGAACTCGGCCGGTTCGGGACGGTCCTCGCTGCTCGGCGCCGGGGCCAGCACGGTCGGACCGTCCAGTCCCGCCAGTGCGTGCGCCCACGCGCTGCGCGATGCGTCGGTGTCGCGTTCGGACAGCCAGCCGAGGAAGTCGCGGTAGCCACGCACGCGCGGCAGCACCGAACCGTCTCCGCGGGTGGCGTACAGCACCAGCAGGTCCTTCATCAGCAACGGCATCGACCATCCGTCGAGCAGGATGTGGTGGTTGCTGATGGAGAACCGGTAGCTGTTCTCACCCGTGCGGATCAGCAGGAACCGCATCAGGGGCGGACGACTCATGTCGAACCGCGCCGAACGATGTTCGCTCAGAACGGAACTCATCCGCTCCGCGCGTTCGGCCTCGGACAGACCGGAGAGGTCGAGCTCTTCCCACGGCAGTGCGACACGGTCGACGACCACCTGGACCGCGGTCCCCGAATCGTCGGGGACGAACGCCGTGCGCAGGTTCGCGTGACGTGCGATCAACGCCTCCGCCGCGCCGCGGAGCCGGCTGGTGTCGACGATGCCCTGGAAGTCCAGCACCACCTGGGCGGTGTAGACGTCCACCGCGTCCTCGGCGAGAACGGAATGGAAGAACATTCCGGACTGCAGCGGGGCGAGCGGCCACACGTCGGTGGCGTCGGGGTAGCGCCGCTCGAGCGCCTCGAGGTCGTCCTGCGTCACGGACACCAGCGGAACGTCGGACGGTGTGAGACCGCCGCCGTTCGGCCCGGAGGCGCGCTCGGCCAGTGCGGTCGCCGCGGCGTGCCACAGTTCGGCGAGCTCCCAGACGTCCGCCTCGTCGAGAATCTCGGTGGCGAACGCGATCTTGGCCTCGATCTGTGGACCGGACGCCGTCTCCGACGTCACCGCGTTGATGCTGAGCACCGCCGGTGCCACCATGTCGTCGTCCATGGCACCGCCGAACTCACCCGAATCGCTGTCGGGGATCCAGCCGAGATCCCGGATCTCGGCGGGCAGATCCACCGAGCCCGCGCGACCGAGGTAGTTGAACCCGATCTGCGGAGTCGGCAACGATGCCAGGGCCGGAGCGGTCTCCTCGTTCAGGTAGCGAAGCAGCCCGTAGCCGATGCCCTTGTCGGGCACGGCAAGCAGCTGTTCCTTGACCGCCTTCAGCGCCGCGCCTGTCGACGTCCCGCCGTCGAACGCGTCGTCGAGATCGGCCCGGGAGACGTCCAGCCGCACCGGGTACAGGCTCGTGAACCAGCCCACCGTACGGGAGAGGTCGGCACCGGGCACGGTCGCCTCTTCCCTGCCGTGTCCCTCGAGGTTGATCAGCACCGAGCGATCCTCGGTCCCGTTGCGGAGTCCACGCCAGCGCGCGACCGCGAGAGCGAGAGCCGCGAGCAGGCCGTCGTTGACACCTCCGTTCACGGACTGCGGGATCGTGGTGAGCAGCGCCTGCGTCACCTGCGTCGAGAACGTCATGCTCAGGCGGTCCGTCCGGGCGATCACGTCGCGTGCGGGATCGAACGCACGCTTTCCGATCAGCGGATCCGTGTCCGCGAGCATCCCGCGCCAGAAGTCGAGTTCCGCCACGCGGTGCGGCGACTTCGCCTCCTCGACCAGACCGTGCGCCCACGCACGGACCGAGGAGCCGACCGGTTCGAGCTGCGCCGGCTGTCCCGCCGTGATCTGCGAACCCGCGGTCGCGAAGTCCGGCAACAGCACTCGCCAGGACACACCGTCGACGACGAGGTGATGCGCGAGCACCAGGAGGCGGCCGCTCTGCCCCGGCAACGAGGCCGCGGGAGCGAACCACACGAACTGCGTCATCCGGCCCGACGCCGGATCCAGCCGTTCCGCCGCACGGTCGAGAGCCGCGCGTGCCAGTCTCTCGAATCCGTCCGTTCCCGGCTTGTCGGTGAACTCGATCTGCTCGATCAGGTCGTCCGCACCGAATGCGGCTTCGGTCGGGAGAGTCTCGAACGCCCAGTCGTCCCCGGTCCGGGTGAGCCGGGATCGGAGGATGTCGTGGCGTTCCAGGACAGCATCCACCGTGGCCACCAGTTGATCCCGCGTGACCGCGGGCGGGGTGGTCAGCAGAACCGCCTGCGAGAACTTCTCGAAGGTCCCTGCCGTCTCCACCAGCCAGTGCGCGATAGGCGTGAGCGGAATCGAACCGACGCCGCCGCCCGGCAGCTCCTCGAGCTTCACCGACTCGACGTCGGTGGCCCAGTCGGCCACGTCGGCCAGCGCCGAGACGGTCTTGCGCTCGAAGACGTCCCGCGCCGTGAACAGCACCCCGGCGTTCTTCGCGCGGGTCGTGAGCTGGATGGACACGATGCTGTCGCCGCCGAGGGCGAAGAACGAGTCGTCGACGCTGACGCGGTCCACACCGAGCACCTGCGCGAAGACGTCGGCGATGGCCTTCTCCATCGGCGTCGACGGCGCGCAGTACTCACTGGCTGCCGACACGAACTGCGGCTCGGGAAGCGCCTTGCGGTCGAGCTTTCCGGCGGGCGTCAGCGGCACCGAGTCGATCGCCATGATCGACGACGGCACCATGTACCCGGGCAGGGTCTCCGACACGAACGCCGACAGCTCCGCGACGTCGATCGACGCGCCCGGAGCCGGCATCACGTACGACACCAGGACGGTCTGACCGGTCTGCTCGCGGTGATGGCCCAGCGTGACCGCGAAGTCCACGCTCGGGTGGCTGCCGAGTTCGGCGTCGATCTCGCCGAGTTCGATGCGGAACCCGCGGACCTTCACCTGGAAGTCGGACCGGCCGACGTAGTCGAGGACGAGGTCGCCGGTCTCCCCGTCGTGCACCCAGCGGACGACGTCGCCGGTGCGGTAGAGCCGTTCACCGGGACCGCCGAACGGGTTGGCGACGAAACGCTCCGCCGTCAGGGCGAACCGGTTGTGATAGCCGCGTGCCACGCTCGGACCCGCCACGTACAGCTCACCCGCGACCCCCACCGGGACGGGCGTGAGCCGGGAGTCGAGCACGACCACGTCGACGCCCCGGGTGGGACCACCGATGGTGACGGGCTGATCCGCCTTCATCGGGTTGCTCGACGTGCTCCAGATCGTCGCCTCGGACGGGCCGTACAGGTTGAACATGCGCCGGCCCGGTGCCCACTTCTGCATGAGTTCCGGCGGGCAGGCCTCGCCGGCCACCGACAGCACCTCGATGCCTTCCAGCCCGGCCGGGTCGACCGTGGTGAGGGCCGCGGGCGTGATGAACGCGTGCGTGACCTTCTGCTTCTTCAGCAACCGGGCGAGTTCGTCGCCGCCGTAGACGACGCCGGACGCGATGACCATCGTCGACGCGGCGGCGACGGCGTGCAGCAACTCGAACACGGACGCATCGAAGCTCGGCGAGGCGAAGTGCAGCACCCGCGACTGCGGGGTGAGCCGGAGCCGCTCGACCTGTTCGGTCGTGACGTTCGCCAACCCGGTGTGGGTGACGACGACGCCCTTGGGCAGACCAGTCGACCCCGACGTGTAGATGACGTACGCCGCGTCGTCGACCCGTGTCGGACGGATGCGGTCGGCGTCGGTGACGGCCTCGGAGGACACGGACGCGCAGTCGCCGTCCATCTCGTCCTCACCGAGCACCAGCCACCGCACGGTGTCGGGCAGCTCGCCGACGTGGGCGCCGGTGGTGAGACCGACCTCCACGCGAGAGTCCGTGACCATGTGCAGGATCCGGTCGAACGGGTAGCTCGGATCGACGGGCACGAACGCCGCGCCGGTCTTCGCGACCGCCCAGATGGAGAGGATGGATTCGACGGAACGCGTCAGCGCCAGCGCGACGAAGTCGTCGGCCCCGATGCCCCTGCCGATCAGGACGCGGGCGAGACGGTTCGAGCGCTCGTCGAGCTCACGGTAGGTGACCTGCTCGTCGCTGCACACGACGGCGACGGCGTCGGGGTCGACCGCCGCGGCGGCGGCCAGGATGCTCGACAGGAGCTCGGGTGCGGCACTGTCGGCGCCGCGGACGGGTGCCAGCACCTCGTGCTCGTTCTCGCTCAGGACGTCGATGTCCCCGATCAGCACGGACGCGTCGGCGGTGATCGCCTCGAGGATGCGCTGGAAACGGAACGCGAACGACGCGATGGTGCGTTCGTCGAACAGATCCGTCGCGTAGGTGAAGACGCCCCGCATCGGCGCGTCCCCGTCCGCGTCGGCGGCGTCCGCGAGCGTGAGCTGCAGATCGAACTTCGCGGCGCTTATGCCACCGTCGAGTCCCTCGACCGTCAGGCCGGGCAGCTCCAGGTGCGCCTGCTCGATGTTCTGGAACGCCAGAGCCACCTGGAAGAGCGGCGAGAACGCCGTCGAACGTTCCGGCTGGAGGATCTCGACCAGCCGCTCGAACGGCACGTCGGTGTGCGTGAACGCACCGAGGTCGTGCTGACGCACCTGCGCGAGGAGGTCGGAGAACGTCGCGTCGACGTCGACCTGCGCGCGCAACACGAGCGTGTTGACGAACATGCCGACCAGATCGTCGAGCGCGGCCTCGCCGCGGCCCTCGATGGCAGTACCCACCGCGATGTCGTCCGTGGCGCTCAGCCGAGCGAGCAGCACCGACAGTGCCGCGTGCGCGACCATGAACAGCGACGCGTTGTGCTCGCGCGCCAGCGCCCCGAGCCGACCGCGCAGTTCCGCGTCGATCTCGAAGTCGAAGTTCGCGCCGCGCATCGACTGCGCGGGCGGCCGCGGCCGGTCCGTCGGCAACGGCAGCACGTCCGGCAGACCGCTGAGCGTGGTCCGCCAGTAGTCGATCTGCTTGGTGGCCAGCGAATCCGACGCGTTCTCGTCGCCCAGCAACTCGTGCTGCCAGAGCGAGAAGTCCGCGTACTGGACGTCGAGCGGAGCCCAGGCGGGTTCGGAACCGGCGGCGCGGGCGCTGTAGGCGATCACCACGTCGCGTGCCAGCGGTGCCGTCGAGGCGCCGTCGGACGAGATGTGGTGGACGACGATGACCAGTACGTGCTGCTCGGCGTCGATCCGCAGGAGACGCGCGCGGACCGGGACGGCTTTCGCGACGTCGAAACCGGCGGTGACGAGGGAGATCACGCGCTCACGCAGGGTGTTCTCGTCGGCGACGTTCTCCACGTCCAGTGAGGTGAAACTCCGGGCCCGCGACAACACGACCTGGCCCGGACCGGCGCCGGTGTCGGGGTACGTCGTGCGCAGCGTCTCGTGCCGTTCGACGACGTCGCCGAGTGCCTGTTCGAGCGCCGCGACGTCGAGGTGGCCCGTCAGCTTGATCGCCAGCGGAATGTTGTACGCCGCCGACGCCGTGTCGAACTGGTTGATGAACCACATGCGGGACTGCGCCGGGGACAGCGGAATCCGGGCCGGACGCGGCTGGGGCACCAGCGCCGGGCGGTTCGCGCCCGCCGAATCGGACTGCTCGGCGCGTGCCGACAGCGCGATCACCGTCGGAGCCTCGAACAGTTCGCGCACACCGATCGACGTGTCGAGCGCGGCATTGACGCGGGCGACCACGCGCGTCGCGACCAGCGAGTTGCCGCCGAGGTCGAAGAAGCTCGTGTCCACGCTGACCCGCTCGTGACCGAGCACGTCCGCGAAGACTCCGGCGACGATCTCCTCGACGGGGGTGCGCGGACCCTTGTAATGGTCCGCGGCGCCACCGAACTCGGGTTCGGGGAGCGCCTTGCGATCGAGCTTGCCGTTGATGTTCAGCGGCAGCGCATCGAGGGCGATCAGCGCGGACGGCACCATGTACCCCGGCACCGACCGGCCGGCGAACGTGAGAACGTCGGTGTCGTCGACGGAGTTGCCTTGCTCCGGCACCACGTAGCCGACGAGCCGGTCCCCGGTGTGACGGTCGTGGTGGACCACGACGACGGCCTGCGCCACCGACGGATGCGCCACGAGCGCCCGCTCGATCTCGCCGAGTTCGATCCGGAAACCGCGGACCTTGACCTGGAAGTCGCTCCGGCCGACGTAGTCGAGGTTGCCGTCGCGGTTCCATCGCACCAGGTCACCGGTGCGGTACATCCGGTGTCCGGCGTCGCCGAACGGGTTGGCGACGAACCGTTCCGCGGTGAGGTCGTGGCGGCCGAAGTAGCCGCGTGCCAACTGCTCGCCCGCGAGATAGAGCTCACCTGTGACTCCGGCGGGAACGGGGTGCAGACGCGAATCGAGAACGTAGGTCTGCGTGTTCCATTCGGGCCTGCCGATCGGGACCGAACCGTCGCGCTCGTCGCCGCACCGGTAGTGGGTGACGCTGACGGCGGCCTCGGTGGGGCCGTACAGGTTGAAGATCTCCGCGTTCGAGACGTCGCGGAAGCGGAGCATCGTGTCGGCGGGCAGTGCCTCACCGATGCAGAGCACCCGTGTCAACGACACCAGCTGGGCAGGCTCCGCCACCGCGACGAACGCCGACAGCAGCGAAGGCACGAAGTGCACGGTCGAGACCTGCTGCTCCGCAACGAGTGCGGCCAGGTACGACGGGTCGCGGTGGCCGTCCGGTGTGGCGACGACCAGACGTGCACCCGCGGTCAGCGCCCACCAGAACTCCCACACCGACAGGTCGAATGTCGCCGCCGTCTTGAGCAGCACCGAATCCTCCGCGGTGAGCGGGTATTCCGACTGCTTCCACCGCAACTGGTTCGCGATCGCACGGTGCGCGATCGCCACACCCTTCGGGCGACCGGTCGAGCCGGACGTGTAGATCACGTACGCGGCGTTCTCCGGCCGCAGCGGTGCGATCCGCTCCGAATCGGTCAGCGGGGCCGGGTCCATTCCACCCAGATCCAGTTCGTCGAGGAGGAGGTAGTCGACCCCGCCCGGCAGTCCCCCGACGACGGCGCGGGTCGCCAGGACGCAGACGGGTTGCGCGCTCTCCAGCACGTACGCGGTGCGCTCGGCCGGATGGTCCGGGTCGATCGGCAGGTAAGCGCCGCCGGCCGCGGCGATCGCGTACATGCCGACCAGCAGTTCCACCGAGCGCGGAATCGCCAGGCCGACCACGGTTTCCGGGCCGACCCCGCGGCCGACGAGGTGCCGGGCCAACCGGTTGACCCTCGCCGAGAAATCGGCGTACGTCAGCGACTCGCCCTCGAACACGAGAGCGGTGACGTCCGGGTTCTCCGCGGCGGCGGACGCGAACATGTCCGCGAGCGTCGTCTCCGGCAGCGCCCGCTCGGTGTCGTTCCATCCGGACACCACGAGCGCGCGCTCGTCGCTGCCTGCGAGGGGCAGGTCGCCGACCGCGGTCCGCGGCGAATCCACCGCGGCGGCGAGGACGCGGCGGAACATGGCCGCGAAACGCTTGACGGTGGCGGCGTCGAACAGGTCGGTGGCGAACGTGAACACGCCCGACATCTGTTCCCCCTCGGGGCTGTCCCCCAGGATCAGATGCAGGTCGAACTGCGCGGTGTCACCCTCGACCTCGAGCGGTGTGACGGTGAGGTCGGGCAGTTCCAGCTCGGCCTTCGTCGTGTTCTGGAACGAGTAGCCCACCTGGAAGATCGGGTGGTGGGCCATCGAGCGTGCCGGGTTCAGGACCTCGACCAGGCGCTCGAACGGGACGTCGGCGTGCGAGAACGCCTCGAGGTCGGCCTCCCGGGCACGGTCGAGGATCTCGTCGAACGTCTGCTGCCCGTCGACCTGCACCCGCAGTGCGAGGGTGTTGACGAACATGCCGACGACGTCGTCGAGTTCGCGCTCACCGCGGCCTGCGATCGGGGTGCCCACCGAGATGTCCTCGGTGCCGGACAGACGGCTGAGCAGCACCGCGAACGCGGCGTGCACGGCCATGAACACGCTGGCGTTGTGCCTGCGGGCCAGTGCTGCCAGACCGCGGTGCACCTCGGCGTCGATGGTGAAGTCGATCCGCGACCCGCGCAGGGACTGCACGGGCGGTCGCGGCCGGTCCACCGGCAGCTCGAGGAGGTCGGGCACGCCGGCCAGCGTCTTCTTCCAGAAGGCCAGCTGGGCGGCGATCAGGCTGTCGGGGTCGTCCTCGCTGCCGAGGAGTTCACGCTGCCAGATCGCGTAATCCGCGTACTGCACCGGGAGCGGCGCGAAGCCGGGTTCCCGGCCTGCCGCCCGCGACGCGTACGCCACCATGACGTCGCGCACGAACGGCGCAGTGGATTCGCCGTCGGTGGACACGTGGTGCACGACGAGTGCCAGCACGTAGTCCTGCGGGCCGACCTCGAACAGTCGCGTCCGGATCGGCGGGACGTCGGCGGTGACGTCGAATCCGGCGGTGACCATCTCCACCAACTGCTCGCGCAGCTCCTCGTCCGACACCGCGACGGGCGTGAGGTCCAGCGGAACCCGATCGGCGGGAAGGATCACCTGGTGCGGGCCCTCCGGCGAATCCGGGTAGATCGTGCGCAGCGACTCGTGGCGGTCGAGCACGTCGAACACGGCGGACTGCAGCGCGTCCACGTCCAGCGCACCGGTCAACCGGACCGCGAGCGGAATGTTGTAGGCGGGCGAGTCCGGGTCGAAGCGGTTGATGAACCACATCCGGGACTGTGCCAGCGACAACGGGACGAAGGCAGACCTCTCCCGCGGCGCGAGGACGGGTCGAGGCCGGACGTTCTCGTCCGGGGTGCGGGCGGCGAGGCCCGCGACCGTCGGCGACTCGAACAGTTCCCGCACTCCGATGCGGCGACCGAAGACCTGTCCGGCCCGGGACACGACACGGGTGGCGCTCAGCGAGTTCCCGCCGAGGTCGAAGAAGCTGTCGTCGACGCTGACCTGCTCGAGTCCGAGCACGTCGGCGAAGATGTCTGCGATCGTCTCTTCCGCGGGCGTCGTCGGGGCACGGAACTCCGCGCCCGCGGTGACGAACTCGGGCTCCGGCAGCCGCGCGCGATCCAGCTTGCCGATGCCCGTCAGCGGGATCTCGTCGAGGAGGATCACGACGGACGGCACCATGTACGGCGGAAGCGTCTCGCCGACAACCGACTTCAGCGATTCCGGATCGACCGTCGCGCCGTCGGCGGGCAGGACGTACGACACGAGGGTCGTCAGCCCGGCCGGGTTCTCGCGACCCACGGTCACGGCGAACTCGACGTCCGACTGTGCGGCCAGGGCGGCGTCGATCTCACCGAGTTCGACGCGGAACCCGCGGACCTTCACCTGGAAGTCGGACCGGCCGACGTACTCCACCCGATGTCCGTCCGCCCAGCGCACGACGTCGCCGGTGCGGTACATGCGCGCGCCGGGTTCACCGAACGGGTTGGCCACGAACCGCTCCGCCGTGACCGACGGACGGTTGTGGTAGCCGCGGGTCACCGACGGACCGCAGATGTAGAGCTCGCCGGGAACTCCCTCCGGCACCGGACGCAACCGCGAGTCGAGGATGAGGGATTCGACACCACGCAGCGGCGAACCGATCGTCACGCGTTCGCCCGCCACCATCGGTTCGGTGATGGTGACGATGACCGTGGTCTCGGTGGGACCGTAGGCGTTGCGCATCTCGCGGCCGGGAGCCCACCGCGCCACGAGTTCCGGTGTGCAGGTGTCGCCGCCGACCACGACGGACGTGACGGAGTCGAGACCGTCGGGGTCGACGGTCATCAGCGCCGTCGGTGTCATGACCACGTTGTTGACCCGTTCGCGGCGGATCAGGTCGGCGAGTTCGTCGCCGCCGTAGACGTCCGCGGGCGAGATCACCAGGGTGGCGCCCGCGCTGAACGCGGCGAGCATCTCCCCGACCGACGTGTCGAAGCTCGGCGACGCCACGTGCAGGAATCGGGAGTTCGGCGACACGACGTAGTGCTCGCGCACCTCGCGGGTGAGGTTCGCCAGACCGCGGTGGGTGACCACCACGCCCTTCGGCTTACCCGTCGAACCCGAGGTGTAGATGAGATACGCCGGGTGGTCGACCGTCAGCGCGCGGCGCAGATCCGCGTCCTCCACCGCGCCCGCACTGCGGGCTCCGATCTCCTCGGCCGCCGCCGTCTCGTCGAGGACGATCCACGGCACCGTGCCGGGAAGGTCGTCGTGATGGCGGGCGACCGTCAGTCCGAGGACCGCCGCCGAATCGGACAGCATCTCGCCGATCCGCTCGAACGGCAGCTTCGGGTCGACGGGCAGGTAGGCGCCGCCGGCCTTGGCGATCGACCAGATCCCGAGGATGGATTCGACGGAACGCGTGATCGCCAGTGCTACATAGGTCTCCGGCCCCACGCCCCGATCGATCAGGACGCGCGCCAGCTGATTCGACCGCTCGTCGAGTTCCCGGTAGGTGACCTCACGTCCCTCGAAGGTCACCGCGACCGACTCCGGGGAGATCTCGACACCCGAACGCAGCAGTTCGGGTAGTGTGCGCGGCTCGATCGACTGCGGTCCGCGGACCGGGGCGATCGCGGCCTTCTCCACGGGGTCGAGGATCTCGATGTCGCCGAGGACCACGTCGCGGTCGGCCGACACGGCATCGAGGATCCGGCCGAACCGGTCCGCGAAGCGCAGGACGGTCTGCTCGTCGAAGATGTCGGTCGAGTAGTCGAACGTCGCGGCGATACCCGCGGCGGCCCCGTCGACGTAGCGCTCACCGACACTGAGCTGGAGGTCGAACTTGGCGACCTCGAGCGGGGCATCGAGCGCGGAGATCTCGAGGCCCGGGAATTCCATCCGGACCGACTCGTTGTTGTCGAACGACAACGCCACCTGGAACAGCGGCTGGTGCGCCGTCGACCGCGGGACGTCGAGAACCTCGACGAGGCGCTCGAACGGAACGTCGCTGTGGCTGAACGCATTCAGATCGGTGGCTCGCACCTGCGCCAGCAGGTCGGCGAAGGTGTCGTCGGGACGCACCGATGCGCGGAGCACGAGGGTGTTGACGAACATGCCGACGAGCCTGTCGAGTTCCTGCTCGCCGCGGCCGGCGACCGGCGTGCCGATCGCGACGTCCGTCTGTGACGACAGCCGCTCGAGCAGGACCGCGAGCGCGGCGTGCACGACCATGAAGAGGGTCGAGTTCGTTTCCCGGGCGATCGCGAGCAGCTCGCGGTGGGTCTGCGCGTCGATCGTGAACCGTGCCGACGCGCCGCGCAGCGACTGCACGGGCGGCCGGGGCCGGTCGGTCGGCAACTCGAGCACCTCGGGGAGCCCGCCGAGCGCCTGCTGCCAGTAGCCGAGCTGGCGGGCGACCAGCGATTCGGGGTCGGACTCGTCACCGAGCGACTCACGCTGCCACAGCGCGTAATCGGCGTACTGGACGGGCAGCGGTTCCCAGCCGGGAGCGGTGCCGGCGGCACGCGCCGCGTAGGCGGTCATGATGTCGGTGAACAGAGGCGCCAGCGACGCACCGTCGGCCGAGATGTGGTGCACGACCATCATCAGGATGTGGTCGGCGGGGTTCACCTCGAAGCAGGCGACCCGCACCGGGACCGTCTCGGTGACGTCGAATCCGGTGGCGCCGAGTTCACGCATCCGCGCGTACAGGTCCTGCTCGTCCGCGACCGGGGTCGGGGTCAGGTCGGACGCCACGTCGGCTGCGGGCAGCACGACCTGGTGCGCGTCCTCGTCGCCGACCGGGAAGACCGTCCGCAGCGACTCGTGCCGCTCCACGACGTCCGCCCACGCCGAATTCAGCGCCGCGGTATCGATCGAGCCGGTCAATCGCACTGCCAGCGGCAGGTTGTACGCCGGGGAGTTCGGGTCGAACTGGTTGATGAACCACATCCGCTGCTGAGCCAGCGACAGCGGGATGCGGTCGGGCCGCGGACGGGCGACGAGCGCGGGACGGTATTCGGCCGTTCCCGCGGTCGCTTCGAGCAGCGTTGCGAGCTCCGCGACGGTCGGGTGCTCGAAGCACTCCCGAACCGACAGCTGCGCGCCGAGCGCGGCGGTCAGCCTGGCGGTGAGCCTCGTTGCGCTGATGGAGTTTCCGCCGAGATCGAAGAACGAGTCGGCGGCGCCGACGCGTTCGACGCCGAGCACCTCGCCGAACACCCCTGCGACGATCTCCTCGACCGGGGTACGGGGTGCGACGTATTCGGCCTCGGACGTGACGAAGTCCGGTTCGGGAAGTGCGCCCCGGTCCAACTTGCCGGTGGCGCCGAGCGGGAAGCTGTCCAAGACGAGGATCCGGGCGGGCACCATGTACGCGGGCAGCGTCTCCGCCGCCGCGTCCAGCACCGACGCGGTGTCGATCGCCGCACCAGACACCGGGATCACGTAGCCCACCAGGTTCTCGCCGGTGGTCTCGCTGCGATGCACGACGACCACGGCCTGCGCCACCGACGGGTGCGCGAGTAGCGCAGACTCGACCTCGCCGAGCTCGAGTCGCTGTCCGCGGAGCTTGACCTGGAAGTCGCGGCGCCCGATGTACTCGACGATGCCGTCGGCGCGCTTGCGGACGATGTCACCGGTGCGGTACATCCTCTGCCCGGCCGTGCCGAACGGGTTCGCCACGAACCGGTCCGACGTCAGGTCGCTGCGGCCGACGTAGCCGCGGGCCAGCTGGATTCCGGCGAGGTACAGCTCGCCGTGCACGCCCGCGGGGACGGGACGCAGCCGCGAATCGAGGACGTACAGCTGCGTGTTCCACACGGGCGCGCCGATCGGCACCGTCGTGCGGTCCGCTTCGGTGCACTCCCAGTAGGTGACGTCGACCGCGGCCTCCGTCGGGCCGTACAGGTTGTGCAGCGCTGCCGAGGAGAAGTCCCGGAATGCGTCGGCGGAGGCCGGCGGAAGGGCTTCACCACTGCAGAACACCTGACGCAACGAACCGCACAGCGCGGCGGCCGCACCTGCGGTGAACACCGCCAGCATGGACGGCACGAAGTGCATCGTGGTCACGCTGTGCTCGGCGATGACCTCGGAGAGGTACGCCGGGTCGCGGTGCCCGTCCGGGATCGCGACGACGAGCTTGGCTCCGACCTCGAGCGGCCAGAACAGTTCCCACACGGACACATCGAACGTGACGGGGGTCTTCTGCAGGACGACGTCCGTGGAATCCATCGGGTACGTGTCCTGCATCCACAGCAACCGGTTGACGATCGCCCGGTGACTGACCGCGACGCCCTTCGGCTTACCGGTCGATCCGGAGGTGTAGATCACGTAGGCGGTCGAATCCGGACGGACCGGTGCCCCGCGTTCGTCGTCGGTGATCGGACCGTCGGAGTGACCGGATAGGTCGACGGTGTCCACGTCGATCTGCGGCGCGTCCGTCTCGGCAGTCCGATCGGCCGTCGAGGTCAACACGCAGACCGGGGAGGCGCTGTCGATCACGTACGCGGTGCGCGCCGCCGGATGATCCGGGTCGAGCGGCACATACGCGGCGCCCGTCTTCTCGATCGCGTAGATCGCGATCATCATCTCGAGGGAACGGCGCAGGGCGACCGCGACCCGGGACTCCGGGCCGACACCCCGTGCGAGCAGTTCCCGTGCCAGGCGGTTGGTCCGGGCATCGAACTCGGCATACGTCAGCGCGTCATCGCCGAACACCAGGGCAATCGCGTCCGGCGTCCGCGCCACCTGCTCGTCGAACAGGTCGACGAGGGTCCGCTCCTCTGCCGCGGTCGCGGAGGTCGCCGACGTCGCGTCGGCGATCACGCCGGCGAGGACACCGGCGAACGTGTCAGCGAAACCTTCGCCCGACGAGCCGTCGAGCAGTCCGGGCAGCAGCGTGGACAGGGCGACCGTAACCGCAGCCTCCGGGCCCACGCCCACACCGGCGAGCGTACGCGCGAGTTCCGCCGACTTGTCCCGCAACTGCACATACGACACATCGGTGCCGTTGTGCGACAGCGCGATTCCGTCCGGGTTGATCGACGCCGCACCGTCGAGAAGTTCGGGCAGCGACTTGGTGGCCGCGAGTTCCTCCGAGATCGAGTGCGACATGAGGGACTGCGTCCCCTCGTCCGGTCCGGTCAGTCCAGCCTTCTCGTCCTCGGTCAGGATGTCGATGTCACCGACGACGGCGTCCGCGTCGGCCGTGACGGCCTCGAGCACGCGAATAAAGCGATTCGCAAAGCCGCGGACCGTCGACTCGTCGAAGAGGTCGGTGGCGTAGGAGAACCAGCCCCGCATGCCATTCGCGACGGATTCCTCGTCGAACCGTTCCTCGACGGCGACACCGAGATCGGTCTTGCTCGTGGTGAGCCCGCTGTCGAGGATCTCCACGGTCAGCCCGGCGAGCTCGAGCTTCGCCCGCTCCAGGTTCTGGAAACTCAGCATCACCTGCGCGAGCGGCGCGTACGCAGCGGTGCGCGACGGACGAAGCACCTCGACGACCTGCTCGAACGGCACGTCGGCGTTGCCGAAGGCATTGAGGTCGACCTCACGCGCCTGCGTCAGCAGCGTGCTGAAGCGGGCGTTCGGGTCGACATCGGTGCGCAGCACGAGCGTGTTGACGAACATCCCGACGAGGTCGTCGAGTGCTCGGTCACCACGGCCCGCGACGGGGGTGCTGACGGAGATGTCGCTGGTGTTGCTCAGTCGTCCCAGGAGCACGGCGAGCGCGGTGTGCACCACCATGAACAGCGACGCCTGGTGGGTCTGCGCGAGTTCGTTCAGCGACCGGTGCACGTCCTGCCCGATCTCGAACTCGATCAGACCACCCTGCGGGTTGCGGACGGCCGGGCGCGGCCGGTCGGCCGGGAGGTCGAGGACCTCCGGTGCATCGCCGAGCGCGTGCGTCCAGTACGCGATCTGCTTGCCCGCGAGCGACTCCGGGTCGTCCTCGGAGCCGAGGAGCTTCCGCTGCCACAGGGCGAAGTCCGGGTACTGGACGGCCAGCGGTGAGAAGCTGGGCTCCTCCCCCTGCACGCGAGCGCCGTATGCGCCGAACAGGTCCCGCGCGAGCGGGGCCATCGACGAACCGTCCGCCGAGATGTGGTGGACCACGACCACGAGGACGTGGTCGCGTTCCCCGAGTTCGAACAGGGCGGCGCGCACCGGGACGTCGGCGGTGACATCGAAGCCGGCCGATGCCAGCGCGACGACCCGCCCCCGCAGTTCCTGCTCGTCGGCCACGCGGACGACGTCGAGCCCGGACTTCGTGTCGGAGGCGGACACGACGACCTGATAGGGGCCGTCGACGGAATCCGGGTACACCGTGCGCAGCGACTCGTGCCGGGACACGACGTCCGCGATCGCCGACCGCAGTGCATCGACGTCCAGTGCACCGGTGAGCCGGAGTGCCAACGGGATGTTGTACTCGGCCGATTCGGGATCGAATCGGTTGACGTACCACATCCGCTGCTGTGCCAGCGACAGCGGTAGACGGTCCGGACGCGGTCCAGCGGTGACGGGCGGACGAGCGCCGCCGTCGACACCGAGCGCCTCCAGTCTGCGGGCCAGCTGCGCCACCGAGGGGGCCTCGAAGATCTCGCGAACCGACGCGTCGACACCGACGGCCTCGTTGATCCGGGCCATCACCCGGGTGGCTGCGAGCGAGTTGCCGCCGAGAGTGAAGAAGGAGTCGTCGGCACCGACTTGGTCGACGCCCAGCACCGCCGCGAACACCGCGGCGACCCGCTGTTCGAGAGCGGTTCCCGCGGCACGGAACTCACGGTCCTCAGCCAGGAACTCGGGCTCGGGCAGCGCACGGCGGTCGAGCTTGCCCACCGGAGTGAGCGGGATGGCGTCGAGCGTCACGATCGTCGACGGCACCATGTACGTGGGCACGAACTCGCCCACGAAGTCCAGCACCCGGGTGACGTCCACCTCGGTACCCGGCACCGGGAGCACGTACGACACGAGGACCGAATCCCCGGACGGTCCGGGCAGCACGGACGTCGTGGCGAAGTCGACCGCGGGATGCTTGGCGAGCACCGCGTCGATCTCGCCGAGTTCGATGCGGAACCCGCGGACCTTCACCTGCTGGTCCGAGCGGCCGACGTAGTCGGCGGTCAGCGCACCGTCCGCGTCCTTCGTCCAGCGCACCACGTCGCCGGTGCGGTACATCCGGTCGCCCGGCTCACCGTACGGGTTCGCGACGAAGCGTCCCGCGGTCAGCGGCGTGCGCCGGTGGTAGCCACGGGCGAGTCCGAGACCCGACAGATAGAGGTCACCTGCGATACCGACCGGAACGGGGCGGAGCCGATCGTCGAGGACCAGCGCGCTGATGCCGCGGATCGGACCACCGATCGTGACCGGGCCGACGGCGGCCATCGGGTCGCTGATGTTGGTCATGATCGTGGTCTCGGTGGGACCGTATCCGTTGAACAGCGAGCGTCCGGGTGCCCAGCGCGCCGCGAGTTCCGCCGGCACGGCCTCGCCGCCGGCGACGACGAACTGGAAGTCGTCGAGCCCGGACGGATCCACGGACGCCAGCGCCGAAGGCGTGACGAAGCCGTGCGTGACGCGATGCTCGCGCAGGAACTTCGCGAACTCGGGTCCGCCGTACACGTCGGTGGGAGCGATCACCATCGTGGCACCGGCGCCGACCGCGAGCAGCAGTTCGAGAACGGACGCGTCGAAGCTCGGCGACGCGAAGTGCAGCGTCCGCGAGTCCGTCGTCACCTGGTAACGCTCACGCTGTTCGGCCGCGAAGTTGGCGAGACCCCGGTGCGTCACGACGACGCCCTTGGGCTGCCCGGTGGTGCCGGACGTGTAGATCACGTAGGCGCTGTTGGCCGGTGTCACCGCCGTGCGACGCTCCGCCTCCGCGACGGGGGCCGTGGAGTACTGCTCGGCGGCGTTCTCGAAGTCTTCGCTGTCGAGGACCAGCCAGTCGACGTCCGCCGGAAGCCGGCCGACCTCGGAGCTCACGGAAAGCCCCAGCGACACACCCGAATCGGTGACCATGTGTGCGATGCGCTCGTCCGGGTACCGGGGGTCGATCGGCACGTAGGCGCCGCCGCTCTTGGCGACGGCCCAGATGCCGACGATCGACGCGATCGAGCGGGTGATGCCGAGCCCGACGAACGTCTCCGCGCCGACTCCGCGCTCGATCAGGATGCGCGCCAGACGGTTCGAGCGCTCGTCCAGCTCGCGGTAGGTGATGCTCTCGCCGCCCGAGACGACCGCGTCACCGTCGGGATTCGCGGCGACGGCCGCGGACAGCAGTTCGACGAGAGTCGTGGGCGGGGTGCCCTCGATACCGCGGACCGGTGTCAGTTCCTCGGTCTCCTCGGCGTCGAGGATGGGTATGTCCCCTACCGCGATGTCGGTGGTCGTCGCCACAGCCTCGAGGATCCGCACGAAACGATCCGCGAAACCCTCGACCGTGCCTGCATCGAAGATCTCCGTCGCGTAGCCGAGCGACCCACTGATGCCGGTGGGAACTCCCTCGTCGGACCACTGCTCCTGTAGGTCGACGGTGAGGTCGAACTTGCTGAACTCGACATCGACCGCGCCGGGGGTTGCTTCGAGCCCCGCGAATTCCAGCGCGGGAATTCCGTTGACTTGGTGCGTCAGGACTACCTGGAACAACGGCGTGTACGCCGTGGATCGGGTCGGCTTCAACGCGTCGACCAACTGCTCGAAAGGAACGTCCTGGTGGCTGAACGCCTTCAGATCTTGTTCGCGGACCTGTTCGAGGAGAGCCGTGAACGACGCACCGGGTTCGACCTCCGTCCGCAGTACCAGCGTGTTGACGAACATGCCGACGAGGTTGTCGAGCGCCTCGTCGCCGCGGCCCGCGATTGCCGTACCGATGGCGATGTCGGTTGTCGAGCTCAGCCGCGCCAGCAGCACGGACAGCGACGCGTGCAGAACCATGAAGAGGGAGACATTGTGCTCCCGTGCGGTCTCCCCCAGCCGACGGTGCAGGTCGGCGCTGACGGTGAAGCCGACCGAGCCACCTGCCATCGACCGCACTGTGGGGCGGGGCCGGTCGGTCGGCAGCTCGAGCACGTCAGGCAGACCTGCGAGAGTCTTCGACCAGAAATCGATCTGCTGCGTGGCAACAGATTCCGGATCGTCTTCGGATCCGAGGAGAGCGCGCTGCCAAATCGCGTAGTCGGCATACTGGACCGGGAGTTCCGGCCACTGCGGCTCGCTCTCCTCGCGACGCGCGGTGTAGGCCGCCATGATGTCGCGTGCCAGCGGCAGCGTCGACGCGCCGTCGGAGGCGATGTGGTGCATCACCAGAACCAGTACATGGTCGTCCGCACCGATCCGGAACAAGCGTGCGCGAACCGGGAGGGTGTCGGTGACGTCAAATCCCTGGGACGCGAACTCGAACAGCCGCACCGTCAGATCCGCCTCGGCGACCTCGAACGATTCGAGCCCCAGGTCGACTTTCGACGCAGGAAGAATGACCTGGTGCGCACCGGAATCCGAGTCGGGGAACACCGTCCGTAGGATTTCGTGGCGCGTCACGACGTCGGAAAGAGCAGACGACATCGCCGCGACGTCGAGGTCGCCACGGAGCCGGACCGTCAGCGGCACGTTGTACGCCGGGGACGCCGGATCGAAGCGGTTGAGGAACCACATGCGCTGCTGCGCCAGCGACAGCGGGAGTTCCTGTGGCCGGGCCTGCGCGACGAGAGCGGGGCGCGGTGTTCCGTCGCCGCCCTGCTGCTCGACGAAGGCGGCCAGTTCGGCGGCGGTGGGAGCCTCGAAGAGATCCCGCATGCCTACGATCGCGCCGGTCGACGACGACAGGCGTGCCGCGACCCGAGTGGCGCTGAGCGAATTGCCACCGAGATCGAAGAACGACGCGTCGACGCTGACGCGATCGAGACCAACCACGTCGCCGAATATGCCTGCGACAATTTCCTCGACTGGCGTGCGCGGAGCGACGAAACCGACGTTCTCGGAGGCGAACTCGGGTGAGGGAAGTGCCCTGCGGTCAATCTTCCCGCTGCCGGCAAGAGGGATCTCGTCAAGTACAAGCAGGGAGTCCGGCACCATGTGGGACGGCAGAACGGTGCGCAAATCGTCCAGTATCGAATTGGCGTCGAGTTGCACACTTGTCGCGCCGGTCACATAGGCAACCAAACGTTGAGTCTGATCTGCCTCATGGACTATGACGATGGCCTGCAGCACATCATTGTTCGCCGTCAATGCCGATTCGATCTCGCCGAGCTCGATGCGAAGACCGCGGATCTTCACCTGGAAGTCACTACGTCCAACGAACACGAGCGCACCATCCGCGCGCTGCCTGACGAGGTCGCCTGTGCGGTAGAGCCGTGCACCGTTGTTGCCGAACGGACTCGCGACAAACCGCGCCGCAGTAGTTCCAGACATTCCACCGTACCCACGGCCGACTACGACACCACCGATGTACAGTTCGCCCGTCACTCCCTGAACGACTGGCCGCAGACGAGAATCGAGTACGTAGCACTCGACGCCCTCAAATCCTGCACCTATGGGAATCGGCTGCTGCTCGGCGTCGCGCGACGATAGATCGACCTCGTAACACGCAACAATGTCTGAAGTCTCGGTTGGTCCGTAGACATTGATCAGGCGCGTGCTCCCACCGATCAAACCACTGGACGCAGCGGGTCTCAGTTGTTCTCCGCCGAGGAGCACAAAGCTCAACTTCGACAGCACACCGTCAACGTCCAAGTCGCTCAGAACCTCGAATGCGCTGGGCGTCAGATTGACGACATCCACTTGGCCAGTGCCGATTCGGTGCAGAATAGCCAAGGGATCGAAGCCGTCGCCGGCCAGGTGAATGACGCCACCATATGCCAGTGACACCCAGACGTTTTTCTGCGCGGCATCGACAACAGGCGAAAGCGCAACCAGAACACCGGTGCCTTCCGTGAAGCCCAACTGCCGTCGATACCACTGGAATGTATTGGATACGCCTGCCATCGTCACCATCGTCGGCTTCGGACGCCCAGTCGAACCCGAAGTCGAGATTACGTAGGCAAGACGTGTGCCGGCGACTTCCGAGGCCCAGGGATCCTGTGCAAAATCAGTGGCGTCATACATTCCGAGCCTGTTCAACGTCGCCGGGTCGTCGACGACAATCGACTCGAAGGGAGCGTCATGTAGTCCGCCCCAACTACTGACGGTGACCACCGAACGAGCGCCACAGGCTTCCAGTAGACCCGTCACACGTTCGAGGGACCACTCAGGGTCGATCGGCGCGTGGGCGGCACCGAGTTTCCACGCTGCAAGCATTCCCACAATCCAGTCGAGCGATCGCGGAAGTACGAGGGCAACCACGTCGTCCGGTCCGACACCACGAGCCAAAAGCTCACGGGCCAATTGATTTGCACGCCAGTTTAACTCGGCACGCGTCGCCGAACCACTCCCCCAGACGATGGCCACGGCCCCGGGTTCACGTTCGACCATCTCTTGCCACCGGGTGACTGCACTCTCGAGAGGCCAACCGGAAGAACCAGGAAATTCGGTTACACGGGCCGCCACTGGCTGTGGCTCCACCACGGGTTCTTCAAGTTCGATGTCCCCGACCAGCGTATGAGCGTCGGCAATGACCTGATCGAGAATCGCACCGAAGCCGTCTTTCCCATCCTCCGACGGCGGGGCCATCATGATGGTCGGAACGAGACCGGAAAGCACCACGGAGACAATCGCGTCAGGCCCCATACCCCGATCGGCCAGCGGTCCCGACATCAAACGCAGCCGCTCATCGAACTCGCGGTACGTCACCTGCATGCCGTCGTGCGCAACTGCGACTGCGTCGGGGGCGACCTCGACCGCAGCAGCCAGAAGCTGCGGCAGCTCGCGAACAGTCATCGTGCGGGCGGGTCTCGCTTGGCTCAACTGTGCTCTCTCGTGTTCGGTGAGAATGTCAATGTCCCCAACGGCGACACCGGGATCGGCAATGACAGCATGGAGAATCCGGACGAATCGGTCGGCAATTCGTTCTACAGCTACTGAATCGAAAATGTCGACGGCGAATGTGAACCGCCCGGTAAGACCGACCGGACGCCCGCTCTCATCGATTCGCTCGGTAAGCGTGAGGGCCAGGTCGTACTTCGCGCCTTCGACCATGTCCTCGAGAACATGCACGGTCAAGCCTGGCAGCTGGAGCGCACCGATCCGGTTGTTTTGGAATGACAGCATCACCTGAAATAGCGGCGAATACGCAGTGGACCGACGTACGTTCAGTGTCTCGACAAGGCTCTCGAACGGCACGTCCGAGTTCTCGAAGGCCACCAAATCATTCTCGCGCACTCGATTCAGTAGGTTCGCGAAAGTGTCGCCTGGTGAAACCGCTTCCCGAAGAACCAGAGTGTTGACGAACATGCCAACCAAATCGTCCAGCGCCTGGTCAGTACGGGCCGCGAGCGGCGTCCCGATCGCAATATCGTCGCTGTTGCTAAGGCGCGAGAGCAAAGTCGCAAGCGCGGCGTGCGCAACCATGAACAGCGACGCATCGTATGCCTTCGCCAGGCTGCTGAGACCCTCGTAAACAGACGGATCAATCGCAAAGTCGATGAAGTCACCCTGCATCGACTGCCGTCTTGGCCGGGGGCGGTCAGTCGGGAGATCCAGCAACTCGGGCATGCCGGCCAACTTGTCGGCCCAGTGGCCGATCTGCTTCGCCGCGAGCGACTGGGTGTCGGCGGGGTCGCCGAGGACTTCGCGCTGCCACAGCGCGAAGTCGGGGTACTGCACCGGCAGCGGCTGCCACAGGGGAGCCGCACCCGCGGTGCGCGCGCTGTAAGCGACCATGACGTCGCGAGCGAGCGGCGACATCGACGCGCCGTCGGCGCAGATGTGGTGCACGACGAGGACGAGCAGGAACTCGCTCTCGCTCGTGGCGAACAGCCGGATGCGGAGCGGGGGCGCAACTGTGACGTCGAATCCCTCGGTGGCGAATTCGGTGAGGGCCGTGTGGAGTTCGGCCTCGGTCACCGGGACGGGCGTCAGGTCGAAGGGAACCTGCTCCGACTCGACGACCTTTTGGTACGGGCCGTCGCCGGAATCGGGGAACACGGTCCGCAGAGACTCGTGCCGCGCGAGCACATCCGACACGGCCGACGACATCGCGTCGATGTCGAGCGAACCGGACAGCCGCACGGCGAGCGGGATGTTGTACGCCGAGGACGCCGTGTCGAACCGGTTCATCAGCCACATGCTCTGCTGAGCCATCGAGAGCGGAATACGCTCGGGGCGGGGTCCCGCGACGAGGACCGGGCGGTCGGAGCCGGCGCCGGCCAGCTCGGCCACCTTTACTGCGAGCCGCTCCACGGTCGGCGCATCGAACAACTCGCGAACACCCAGACGGGTGCCCGCGGCAGCGTTGAGCCGTGCGACAGCCTTGGTGGCCACGAGCGAGTTCCCGCCGAGATCGAAAAACGACTCGGCGACACTGATCTTCGCGAGCCCGAGCACGTCGGCGAGGACACCGGCGACAAGTTCCTCGGTGGGCGTGCGTGGCTCGACCATGTCTCCCTGCAGCGAGTCGAAGTCGGGCTCGGGCAGGGCCTTCCGGTCGAGTTTGCCTGCGGTGGTGAGCGGGATCTCGTCGAGGACGACGACCGCGCTCGGCACCATGTGCGCCGGCAGCGTGTCGCCGACGAAATGCGTCACTTCGGCCACGTCCACCGCGGCGCCCGCTGTCGGCAGCACGTACGACACGAGGGCGGTCGAACCCGACGGCATCGACGTGCCGAGGGTGGCCGCGAATTCGAGGTCCGGGTGCTTGACCAGCGCCGCGTCGATCTCGCCGAGTTCGATCCGGAAGCCGCGGACCTTCACCTGGAAGTCACTGCGGCCCACGTACTCGACGCTGTGACCGCCTGGACGAACTGCCGTCCATCGAACGACGTCCCCCGTCCGATAGAGACGGTCACCGGGCGCACCGAACGGATTCGCGACGAATCGTTCGGCTGTCAGTCCTGAACGCTTGTGATAGCCGCGGGCGAGTGCCGGCCCCGCCACGTACAGCTCACCCGCGACTCCAACCGGCACGGGGCGGAGCTTGTCGTCGAGTACATACACCGCGGCCCCTCGGATCGGACCGCCGATCTCTACGAGCCTGCCCGGAACCAGATCGCTGACATTGCTCATCACGGTTGCTTCCGTGGGGCCGTAAGCGTTGTACATCCGACGACCCGTCGCCCAGCGTTCCACCAGTTCCGGCGGGCACGCCTCGCCGCCGACCACGACGACCTCGAGCCGGTCGAGTCCGGCCGGCTCCACCGACGCGAGCGCGGCCGGCGTGACGAAGGCGTGGGTGACTTCGTTGTCCGCGAGGAAGTTTCGGAGTTCCTCACCGCCGTACAGGTCGGCGGGCGCGACGATCATCGTCGCGCCGCAGCCGAAGGCGAGCAGCAGTTCGAGGACGGACGCGTCGAAGCTCGGGGACGCGAAGTGCAGAGTCCGCGCCGACGGGCTCACCCCGTAGTGGGTGCGCTGCTCGGCGGAGAAGTTGGCCAGACCGGTGTGGGTGACGACGACGCCCTTGGGCAGACCGGTGGTACCGGACGTGTAGATCATGTACGCCGGGTGCTCGAGCCGAACCGACGCGGTCCGCTCGGAATCGGTGACCGGCTCCGCCGACTTCGCAGCGCACAGCGCGTCGCACTCGGACGAGTCGAGGGCGAGCCATTCGACGTCCGAGGGAAGGGTGTCGCGTTGAGCGGCCAAGGTCAGGCCGAGAATCGCACCGGAGTCGACGACCATGTGTGCGATGCGCTCGGACGGGTAGCGGGGGTCGACGGGCACGAAGGTGCCGCCGGCCTTGGCGACGGCCCACGTTCCGATCACCGAGTGCAGCGAGCGCGTCATCCCGAGCGCCACAGACGTTTCCGGTCCCACACCGCGATCGACGAGGACCCGGGCGAGCCGGTTCGAGCGCGCGTCGAGTTCCTCGTAGGTGAGCGATTCGCCATCCGCGACGAGAGCGGTGCGTTCACCGTTCTCCGCCGCGGTCGCGGCGAGGATCTGCGGCAGCGACAGCGGTGCGGCGGCGTCGGTGCCGTGCGCCGCAAGCAGGGACGCACGCTCGCCGGGAGCGAGGATGTCGATGTCCGCGACGAGCGTGTCGACGTCGCCGGACAGCGCCCCGAGCACGCGGACGACCCGCTCCATGATCTCCTCGACCTCGGCGGCCTCGAAGATCTCGGGAAGGAACTTGGCGGTCAGGTGCAGCCGCGGGTCGGTCATCGCGACGATCGCCAGCGGGTAGTGCGTGGCGTCGTTGGACGTCACATCGAGAACGCGGAGACCCTCGATGTCACTGCTCTTCGTGAGCGCCTCACGGTCGAGCGGGTAGGACTCGTAGACCATCAGCGTGTCGAACAGCGCGCCGAGGCCGAGTCCCTGCTGGATGTCGGTGAGCCCGACGTGGTGGTGATCGAGCAACTCGGTCTGCTCGTGCTGGATACGGTCGAGCAGGGTGCGGACGGCGTCGCCGGCCCGGACGCGGACACGCACCGGCAGGGTGTTGATGAAGAGCCCGAGCATGGACTCGATGCCGGGCACCTGCGGCGGACGGCCCGAGACGGTGGTGCCGAACACCACGTCGTCCCGCCCGGTCAGCCTGCCCACCACGATTCCCCACGCGGCCTGCACGAGAGTGTTCATGGTGACGCCGAGTTCGCGCGAGCGTGCGGTCATGTCGGCGAGCAGTTCGTCCGGCAGATCGATGACGAGCTCACCGGGGGTGAGCGTCGGGGCGGTCTCCGCGTGCGCGGGTGCGAGGAGGGTGGGTTCCTCGATACCGTCCAGGGCCTTCGCCCATGCGGCCACGGGCACCTGGGGGTTCTGCGCGGACAGCCACTCCAGGTAGCTGCGGTACGGACGCGGCTGCGGCAGTGCCAGCGCGTCGCCGTCCACCGCGTACAGGGTCAGCAGATCCTGGATGAGGATCGGCAGCGACCAGCCGTCGAGGAGGATGTGGTGGTTGGTGACGGCGAACCGGTAGCGGTCCTCGCCCGTCTCGACCAGCAGGAATCGCACGAGAGGCGGTGCGGTCATGTCGAACCGGTCGGTCCGGTTCGCGAGCATCAGCGCATCGAGTTCCGCCTCACGGTCGGCGTCGGACGCGGCCGAGAGGTCGACGTGCGTCCACGGCACGTCCACCCGGTCGACGACCACCTGCATGCCGGTGCCGTCGTCGCCCGCGACGAACGCGGTGCGCAGGTTGGGGTGCCTCGCGACGAGCGACTCCGCGGCACGGCGGAGACGGTCGGTGTCGACGGATCCGCCCAGGTCCATGACGAGCTGGGTGGTGTACACATCGGTGGCGGTACCGGCCAGCGACGCGTGGAACAGCAAGCCTACCTGCAGCGGGGCCAGCGACCAGACGTCGGCGAGCGCGGGGTAGTCGCTCTCGAGGGTGTCGATCCGGCTCTGACTCAGGGAAACGAGGTCGAGGTCCGACGGCGTCCGGCCACCGGCTCCGGGCCGCCTCGTGTGTTCGACGAGCCCTTCGAGCGCGCGGGTCCACAGGCCGGTGAGCTCGCCGACCTCGGAGTCGGTGAGAACACCTTGGGGGAAGTCGACGGTGGCCGAAAGCCGCTGTTCTCCTTCGACATCCACGATCATCGCGTTGATGTCGAGGGCGAAGTGCACCGGCATCTCGCTGTTGCGGGTACCGGTCAGCTCCATCGTGTCGGTGTCGGGCACCCAGCCCGCCGCCCGGAACGCGTCGGGGATCTCGCCCACCGACACCCGACCGAGGTAGTTGAAACTGATCTGCGGGCTCGGCAACGCCGCGAGAACCGCGCGGGTCTCGGCGTTGAGGAATCGCAGCATTCCGTAGCCGATGCCGTGCTCGGGTACCCGTGCGAGTTGTTCCTTCACCGATTTGACGGCCTGACCTGCGGCCGCACCGCCGGCGAGGGCGTCGCGCACGTCGACGCCGGGGGCCGACAACCGGACCGGGAACATGCTGGTGAACCAGCCGACCGTACGGGAGAGATCGGCGCCGGGCAGCACCGTCTCCTCGCGGCCGTGACCTTCGAGGTGCACGAGGGTCGAGGTCTCGGTGACGCCGCGTTCCGCGCGCCATGCCGCGACGGCCAGGGCGAGGGCGGTGAGGAGACCGTCGTTGACACCGCCGTGGAACGCGCGCGGCACGTCGGTCAGCAGACCGTCGGTGACGTCGGCCGGGACCTCGAGGCGGACCCGGCCGGTGGTCGAGACCGTATCGCGGCCGTCGAGGGCCCGCGAACCGATCAGCGGGTCCGCACCGTCGAGGGTGGTGCGCCAGTAGTCGAGTTCGGCCACGCGGCGGGCGCTCCGGGCGTTGTCGGCGAGGCCGTGCGCCCAGCGGCGGACCGAGGTGCCGACCGCCGGGAGCAGCGGGTCCGCCCCGGCGGCGATCTGCGCCCACGCGGACGCGAAGTCGGGCACCAGCACTCGCCAGGACACCCCGTCCACGGCGAGATGGTGGATCACGACGAGCAGTCGTCCCGACTGCGGGGTGCTCTCACCCTCCCCGCTGTCGCCGTCCTCGCCGTCCCGCGGTGCGAGATCTCCGGAGTCCTCAGCGGGCGCGAACCAGACGAAACGCACCACGCTGCCGGTCGCCGGGTCCAACGTGTCCACCGTGCGCTCGAGGGCGTGCGCGGCAAGCGCCTCGAACGAGTCGGTGCCGGGTCCCTCGCTGAACTCGACGCGATCGACGAGCCGGTCGACGTCGACGGAGCCGATCGGTGCGACCTCCAGCGACCATCCGGCCGGAGAGTCGGTGCGGCGCAGCGACGAACGCAGAGCGTCGTGGCGATCGACGACGGCCGCCAGCGTGCGCACCAGGCGGTCGCGGTCCACCTTCGGTGGCAGTGCCAGGAGGATGGACTGCGAGAAGCGGTGGAAGTCGCCGCCCAGCTCCGTCATCCAGTGCACGACCGGTGTCAGCGGCATCGTGCCGATACCGGCGCCCGGCAGTTCCTCGAGGACGTGCACCGTCGCCGATTCGGATGCCGACTTCGCGACCTCGGCGAGTGAGGCCACGGTCTTGCGCTCGAAGACGTCGCGGGCCGTGAACAGGACACCGGCTTCCTTCGCGCGGGACACCAGCTGGATCGAGACGATGCTGTCGCCGCCGAGCGCGAAGAACGAGTCGCCGACACTGACCCGTGGCAGACCGAGAACCTCGGCGAACAGTCCTGCGATCGACTCCTCCATGGTGCTGCGAGGGGCCACGTACTCACTGGACTCCGCCGCGAACGTGGGTTCGGGCAGGGCCTTCCGGTCGAGCTTGCCGCTCGCGCCGACCGGCATCTCGGCGATCACCACGACGGCGTCGGGAACCATGTACGAGGGCACCGCACGGCCGACGTGGACCGTCAGATCCTCGACGTCCAGCGCCGAATCGGGTTCGGGGACGACGTAACCGACGAGCCGCTGCCCCAGGGAGCTGTCGTGGACGACCGCAACGGACTGCGCCACATGGGGATACGAGGACATCGCGGCCTCGATCTCGCCCAGTTCGATGCGCAGGCCGCGCACCTTCACCTGGAAGTCGGTGCGACCGAGGTACTCGATGCTGCCGTCGACGCGCCACTTGACGAGGTCGCCGGTGCGGTACAGACGGGTTCCCGCGGCGCCGAAGGGATTGGCCACGAAGCGTTCTGCCGTGAGCTCCGGCCGGCCCTCGTAGCCGCGCGCGACCTGGGCTCCCGCGAGATAGAGCTCTCCCGCGGATCCGATGGGAGCGGGCCGGAGGTGGCCGTCGAGCACGTACGCCTCGGTGTTCCACACCGGGGTGCCGATCGGAATCGTGTGGAGGGTCTCCCGCTCCACCTCTCCCGCGGTGGCGTGCACGGTGAACTCGGTGGGGCCGTAGAGATTGTGCAACCCGGCGTCGGACTTCGCGCGGAACGCTGCGGCGACGGCAGGCGGAAACGCCTCTCCCGCAACGAGAACGACGCGCAGGCTGACGAGTTGTTCGCGGTCGGACTCGGCGACGAACACCGACAGCATCGACGGGACGAACGACGTCGCGGTGACCTTCTCGCGCGCGATCACGTCGGCGAGGTAGGCGGGATCGCGATGCCCCTCGGGCGCGGCGATCACCAGGCGCGACCCGGAAGCGAGTGCGGCGAACAGTTCCCACACCGACACGTCGAACGTCGTCGGGGTCTTCTGCAGCACGACATCGTCCGCATCGAGCGCGTAGCGCGACGCGATCCACCTGACCTGGTTCAGGACCGAAGCGTGACTCACCGCCACACCCTTCGGACGTCCGGTGGACCCGGACGTGTAGATGACGTAGGCCGGGTTGGCCGGACGCAGATCGGCGAGCCGTTCGTCGTCGCGGATCGGGCCCGCCGGGACGCCGCGCAGATCCAGGGCGTCGATCTCCACGACGTCCTGATCGGCAGGGAAGGCGAGGTGGTCCCGCGTGACCGTGAGGATGCACAGCGGGCGGGCGCTCTCGAGCACGTACGCCGTGCGCTCGGCGGGGTGGTCGGGGTCGAGGGGCACGTATGCGCCGCCCGCCTTGACGACGGCGTACATCGCGACCATGGAGTCGAGCGAGCGGCGGATCGCGAGCGCGACCTTCGTCTCCGGACCCACTCCCCTGCCGATCAGCGTCCGGGCGAGACGGTTCACCCGCGCGTCGAACTCGGCGTACGTGAGCTCCTCGCCGTCGAAGACGAGTGCCGTCGCGTCGGGCGTGCGCGCGACCTGGGCGTCGAACAGGTCGACGACGGTCCCCGCCGGCGGCGACACGACATCACCGTTCCACCCGGTCACGACCTGTCCGCGTTCCTCGTCGCTCATCGCGGCCAGATCCGACACCGAAGCATCGTCGCCGGCTCCGAGGAAGCGCTCGAAGAAGTCGAAGAAGCGGCTGTGGTGACGGTCCAGCTCGTCCGCCGAGTACAGGTTGGGGTTGGCCTCGAAGTCGATGTGGATCTTGCTGCCCGCCACACCCTGGTAGATGTTCAGCGAGAGATCTTCGACCGGTCCGGTGGTGAGGACGTTCTGGTGTCCGGTGACCGTCCCCAGCTTGATCTCGCTGTGGAACATCATGATGTTGATCGAGGGACCGAAGAAGCCACGCTGCCCCTGGGGCGCTCCGGCGTCCCGGCGGATGTCCTCGTGCCGGTACCGCTGGCGGCGCAGGGCGCCGGTGAGCTCGATCTGGACGCTCTTGACCAGCTCGGGGACGGTCATCTCCGGGGTGATCTGGAGTCGGAGCGGAACGATGTTCGACACCATTCCGCCGGAGCGGCGCAACGTGGCGGTGGTGCGCGCCGAGACCGGGAGGCTGAGGACGACGTCCGTGCGGTCGGTCATGTGGGCCAGGTACGCGGCGAATGCGGCCACCACGATGGGCGCGGAGCTGGCGTTGCTGCCGCCGAGAGCCTCGTCGAGAAGGGTGGCGGTGGACTCGGGCAGTGCCTCGGAGGAGAGCCGCGCGAACTTGCCCACCATGGCCGCACGACCGGCGAGGCTCGGGGCCTCGGGCAGGTGCGCGGTGCGTTCGGCCCAGTATTCGCGATCCTTCGCGAACCGCTCGGAGTTGCGGTACCGCTGCTCGTCCTCGACGATCCGGACCAGGTCCTCCGCGCGGCAGGCCGGCGGCTCGGTGCCCTCGACCAGGGCGGTGTAGATCTCGGCGATGCGTGCGATCAGCGCCATCGCGCCGAAGCCGTCGAGCGCGATGTGATGGATGCGGCAGAACCAGAAGTAGTGATTCTCCCCGACGTGGAGCAGGTAGACCACGACGAGGCGGTCCTCGAGGAGGTCGACGGGGGCGCTGTAGTTGGCCCGCATCCACTTCTCGGCGGCGTCGACGGAATCGTTCTCGGCGCGGAGGTCGACATAGGTGATGGCGTCGTCGAGGGACTTGTCGACGTACTGGTAGGGCATCCCCTCGATCTCGACGAGGCGGAGGAAGCCGGAACCGAACTCCCGGCCGGTACGGACCGTGGCCTCGGTCAGCAGATCGAGGTCGATGTCACCGCGAAGCTCGATGTACTGGGCGATGGTGAGAGGAACGTCGCCCATCGCGTGTTGCGCGAACCAGATGCCTCGCTGCGCAGCTGACAGCGGAAACGCCCCTTCCGGAGCACCGCTACTACCCGCTGCTTGTCCCGACCCCAAGGGTTACTCCGTTCTCGAACGCGTGGCGACTGCCGCCTGTGTCTTTGGTGATTCGTAGCTCTCGGTCCCACGGACTTCGCCGTGGGCCGGTTCTCCGATGAACGCCATCACATGAACAGGCCTTGCCGGTTCGAAGCATCTCGCGTAGCGGGGACGTGCCGGGCATGGGACGCCCTGCGCTGATCGAAGAGTTCCACCACACTCGGAGTCGATGTCAGACGATCGTCCGAAACCCGATTGCCTGCGACGCTGAACACTCCAAGGCCCTTACATCCCGAACTACTTACGGTGAGCGGGTTCATACGTGGCTCCGTTCTCTCATCGATCCAACAAGCGGCCACCCAATCGGTGCTCGTCATCCTCCGAGTCGAGAGCCGAGTCTACGGCGCTGGTGGAGCAGCGAAACTTCGTCGCGCTCATCGCTTCGGCCTCCTCTCCCTCGGTGGTGACGATTTCGGTTCGTACGGTTCTGCGGTTGCGCCGGGAATTACATCGGTGTCGGATCCACTGCCGTTACCGGCGCCGGTGTGACGTACCCAACCCTCGATACTTCCAGAATCAGGCCTGAATTCGATCTTCGACGCGCACATATTCAACAGGCCGAACCACATTCCAGACACTGCGTACAACCAGAACGTGGATACCGTACCGAGAGTCGGAATTTCACTAGGTGTACAACTGTCGTATCCAGTTTCATGTTCCGCCTCCCGACTGTTATCCGTGCACGGTGCAATCGATCTGGTGACCGACCGCGGCGTTGAACACTTACTGCCCCCCGTGACCGCAGTTTTTGCCAACCACCGTGTCTACCAAAGCCCCGCGCAGGTCTCCAAACGAAGAACACCCGGAGTTGCGCACAGGGAATAATCGACCAGGTCCGTCGCCGAGCCGCATCGAACGAAAACTTGGACGTTCAGGTGAGCACCCGGGCGCCGTCAGATCGCCCGCTGACCTGCCACGAGGACAACGAAGACGTCTTCGCCGAAGAGATGAACATCGACGGCGACACGGCGACATCCCAGCATCTGGAACGTCCTCCCGCTGCGCGACACTGCCGATGTCCGATTAGTCGCGATCGCCGCGGCGCGACCGGCCGCAGGCAGACGGGAGATTTCTCACATTCGCCGATTGCGCGGACGTCGGACCGCAGACCTCTACCAACAAGTAACCAAAGTAAGACTAACCTAACCGTTGTCACCCAACGACACTGACATCGACGGACTCGCCGCTCAGCGTCCGTGCCGCGCGAACCAGTCGAGCAGGTCGGGGTCGTCCACGGCGCTGCGGTCCACCGTGCGGTCCGCGTCCGCACCCTGGAATATGCGCTTGAGAGGCACCTCGAGTTTCTTGCCGGTCCGGGTGTGCGGGATGCCGGGGGCCTCGATGATGTCGTCGGGCACGTGCCGGGGAGAGGCCTGCTCACGGATCGCTCCGCGGATACGCTGCTTCAGCGCGTCGTCGAGTTCCGTCCCCTCCGACAGGACCACGAACAGTGGCATCCAGTATCCCCCGTCCGCCAGATCCACACCGACGACAAGCGCCTCCGCGACCTCCGGGAGCTTTTCCACCACCTGGTAGATGTCGGCGCTACCCATCCGAATTCCATTGCGGTTCAATGTGGAATCGGACCTTCCATGCATCAGGACGGTCCCGCGATCGGTGATCGTGATCCAGTCGCCGTGCCGCCACACTCCGGGAAACACATCGAAATATGCTTCACGGTAACGCTTTCCGTCCGGATCGTTCCAGAACGACACCGGCATGGACGGCATCGGCGCCGTCACGACCAGTTCACCCACCTCGCCTCGCACCGGCTGCCCCGACTCGTCGAACGCGTCGACGGCGACACCCAGACACGGGGCGGACAGCTCCCCCGGCCAGACCGGCACACTCCGCGCTCCCCCGACGAACGCCGACACCACGTCGGTCCCACCTGTGATCGACACGACGGGAACGCGGCGCCCGACGTTCTCGGACAACCACAGTGACGACGCCGCCGGCAGCGTGGACCCGGTCACCCCCACCGCGCGGAGCGTGCTCAGGTCGTGCTCGCGTACAGGGACCACCCCCGCCTTGTCGCACGCGAGAACATAACCGGGACTGGTGCCGACCACGGTCACACCCAAGCGTGACACCAAGGCCCACAACGCATCCGGCGTCGGATAGGACGGACTCCCGTCGTAACAGACGATGGTGGCCCCCACCAGCAGTCCCGCCGTCTGGAAGTTCCACATCATCCAACTGGGACTGGTGTACCAGAAGAGGGTGTCGTCGCGGCCGATGTCGAGTTGGAGCGCGAGCGACTTCACGTGTTCGAGGAGAACGCCGCCGTGACCGTGCACGATGCCCTTCGGCAGGCCCGTGGTTCCCGAGGAGAACACCACCCACAACGGATGGTCGAACGGGACGGCGACGGGCTCGAGTGCGGCGTCCCGGCCGGTGGCCTCCGCCCAGGTGAGAGTGCCGTCGACGACGGCGTCCGGATCGAGGTGCGGCACGACCACCGTGAGAGCCGGCGACGACAATCCGCTGCGCAGGTCGGCCGACGCCGCGAGCCGATCGTGTTCCTTGCCCCCGAACCGGTAGCCGTCCGCGGTGATCAGCGCTTTCGGTTCCAGTTGACCCAGTCGATCGAGCGCGGCCGGCGCGGAGTAGTCCTGTCCGCACGCGGCCCATACGGCACCGAGCGACGCCGTCGCGAGGAACGCGACGACGGCCTCGGGAATGTTGGGGAGATAGCCGACGACCCGGTCACCGACCCCGACTCCGTGCTCGCGGAGAGTCGCGGCAAGGCCCGCCACCGCGGACCGCAACTCGTCCCACCCGACGGAGATGTCGGTAGCGCCCTCACCCGCGTACAGGATCGCCGGTGTTCCGGGGCGGGCGTTCCGGAAGACGTGGTCGACGTAGCTGAGCGTCGCCCCGGGGAACCAGACGGCGCCCGGCATCGCACCGTCCGCGAGGGCCGGTCCGGGGTCGGTGGCGGACCGGATCTCGAAGTAGTCCCACACGTCCTGCCAGAACGCCGCCGGATCGGCGACCGACCAGCGCCACAACGCCCGGTAGTCGTCGACCCGGGCGCCGTGACGCCGGGCGACGAACCGGGCGAAGTCGGTGACGACCGCGTCGCGCACGTCGGACTCGGTGGGCACCCATTGCGGATCGGCAGTCATGGGCACCATCTTCCCCGAGAGCGCGGCCGTTCCGCGCTCTTTCGCCGCCTACCGAGGGGACTCGGACGTGCTTGTCCCCTTCGACTCGACCTGGGAGCGGCGCAGAATCGCCTCGGCGTGACGCAGGACCGGTGCGTCCACCATCTTTCCCTCGAACGCGAAGACTCCTCGCTCGTCGGCGACAGCGGCGAGAACCCGCGTCGCCCAGTCGACGTCCTCGTCGGACGGCGCGTACGCCTCCCGGATCACCGCGACCTGGCTGGGGTGGATGCCCACCTTGATGTCGAATCCGACGGCGACGGCGTCGACCGCTTCGGTGCGCAACCCGTCGAGGTCCTTGATGTCGAGATAGACGGAATCCAGGGCGAGCCGGTGATACGCCTTGGCGGCCAGCAGTGTCGACGACCGCACGTGGGTGGCGACGTCACGGTAGCTGCCGTCCTCGCGGCGACTGGAGTTGCCGCCCATCGCCGCCACGAGATCCTCGGCGCCCCACATCACGCCGATCGTGCTCGCCGCCAGCGCGATCTCGCTCACCGCGAGCGCACCGAGCGGCGACTCGACGAGGGCAATTACCTCACGCGGCGCCAGCGACAGCACCTGGTCGGCGGACTCGCACTTGGCCAGCATCAGCCTCGTGTAGCGGGTGCCGTCGAGTGCCAGCAGATCGCGCTCGTGGTCCTCGGTCCCGACCGGATTGACCCGCACCACCGTGCGATCCGGATCCAGCGGGGTGTCGATCAGGGCGACCCGCGCCGCTTCCTTGTCCGCGGGCGCCACCCCGTCCTCGAGGTCGAGGATCACGACGTCGGCTGCCGCAGCCGCCTTCGCATACCGTTCGGGCCGGTCGGCCGGGCAGAACAGCCAGGCGGGCCCGGGCAGTTCCCAGCTCATGACGGCTTCTTCTGGACGAGGGTCTTGCGGACCGCGATCGCCACCACGTCGCCGTTCTGGTTGCGGCCGGTGTGCTCGAGGGTGACGATGCCCTCGCCGGGCCTGCTCTTCGACTCGCGCTTGTCCGCGATCTTCGTCTCCGCGTACAGCGTGTCGCCGTGGAACAACGGCTTCGGGAAACTGATCTCCGAGAACCCCAGGTTCGCGACGATGGTCCCCTGCGTCAGTTGCGCCACCGACAACCCGACCAGCGTCGAGAGGGTGAACATCGAGTTGACGAGACGCTCACCGAACTGGGTGTTCTCGCTGTACGCGGCGTCCAGGTGCAGGGCCTGGGTGTTCATCGTCTGCGTCGTGAAGAGGACGTTGTCGGCCTCGGTGACGGTCCGGCCGGGCCGGTGCTCGTACACCGCTCCCAGCTCGAACTCCTCGAACCACAGACCCCGCTGAACGATTCGCTTCGGTTCGGTCGTGGCGGTCACAGGCCTGCCTCCCGCGCGATCAGCATCAGCTGCACCTCGGTGGTGCCCTCGCCGATCTCCAGGATCTTGCTGTCGCGGTAGTGCCGGGCCACGGTGTACTCGTTCATGAATCCGTAGCCGCCGTGGATCTGGGTGGCGTCGCGGGCGTTGTCCATCGCGGCCTCGGAGGCGACGAGCTTCGCGATGGCGGCCTGCTTCTTGAACGGCTTGCCGGACAACATCCGGGCGGCGGCGTCGTAGTACGCCGTGCGCGCGGTGTGGGCGCGCGCCTCCATGCGGGCGATCTTGAACGCGATGGCCTGGTTGTGTCCGATGGGCCGTCCGAACGCCTCCCGTTCCTTGGCGTACTTGACCGACTCGTCGACGCATCCCTGGGCGGCGCCGACGCTGAGCGCGGCGATGGCGATGCGTCCCTCGTCGAGGATCCGCAGGAAGTTCGCGTACCCGCGGCCACGCTCGCCGAGCAGATTCTCCTCGGGAACGCGCACGTCCGAGAACGTGAGCGGGTGGGTGTCGGAGGCGTTCCAGCCGACCTTGTTGTACGCCGGCTCGGCAGTGAAGCCCGGCGTCGACGTCGGCACGAGGATGGTGGAGATCTCCTTCTTGCCGTCCTTCGTACCGGTCACCGCGGTGACGGTGACGAGCTTGGTGATGTCGGTGCCGGAGTTGGTGATGAACTGCTTGTTGCCGTTGATGATCCATTCGCCGCTGTCAAACTTCGCGGTGGTCTTCGTCCCGCCGGCATCGCTTCCGGCGCCCGGCTCGGTGAGCCCGAACGCGGCCAGGCTCTTGCCGCTCGTCAGCTGCGGCAGCCACTCCTGCTTCTGCTCCTCGTTGCCGAACCGGTAGATCGGCATCGCACCCAGCGACACACCGGCTTCCAGGGTGATCGCGACACTCTGGTCGACCTTGCCCAGTTCTTCGAGTGCCAGGCAGAGGGCGAAGTAGTCGCCGCCCATTCCGCCGTACTCCTCGGGGAACGGCAGGCCGAACAGGCCCATGTCGGCCATCCCCGACACCACCTCGTACGGGAACGTGTGGTTGGCGTCGTGTTCCGCCGCGACCGGTGCCACCACGTTCTTGGCGAAATCGGCGACGGTCTTCGCCAACTGCTGGTACTCGTCGGGAAGCTGGCCGGTGGCAAGGAATTCGGTCATGACGCATCTTCTTTCGTGTCGGTGGTGTCGGTGTGCGGGGTGACTCGTGCGAGCAGCTGGTCGACCATCACCTGGTCACCGGGTGCGACGAGGATGTCGACGACGCCGTCGACGGGGGCGGTGAGCGAGTGCTCCATCTTCATCGCCTCGACCACGACGAGCGTCTGGCCTGCGGTGACGTGGGCGCCCGCCTCGGCGCCGACGGCGATGACGGATCCGGGCATGGGGCTGGTGATCTCGGCCTCGCCGGCATGGACGTCGCCGGTGCGGACACTGAGTTCGCGGACCTCACGCAGCATCGTCGTGCCGTCGGAACCGGCGAGCCAGATGTGCCCGTCGGTCTGGGCGACCCGGTAGGTTTCGCGTCTGCCGTCGATCACCACGGAGAGGGTGGTTCCGTCGAGCGCCGCCGTCAGGGACAGGGTGTCGCCGTCCTCGACCTGCGCGGTGGCCTCGGCCGGACTGCCGGTGATCCGCACGTGGTCGGTGCGGGTGGCTGAGGACAACCGGATGCTGGTGGGTGCGGGAACCCCGACCCGCCAGCCGCTGGGAACGTCCCAGGGATCGGCCTGTGCCCGCTCGGGCCAGCGCTGCAACCAGCGGAAAGCAGCAGCGGCGATCAGGGCGGCATCGGTGGCCTCCGCCGCGGCGAAGTCCTCGAGCCGTCGGTCGAGCAGACCGGTGTCGAGGTTGCCGGCCACCACGTCGGGATCGGCGAGCAGGAAGCGCGCGAACTCGATGTTGGTGACCACTCCCAGCACACCGGTGCCGGCCAGTGCCCGGTCCAGTTTCCGCAGCGCGCCGGCGCGGTCGTCGGCGTGGGCGATGACCTTCGCCAGCATCGGGTCGTAATCGCTGCCGACCACCGTGCCGGGCTGCAGTCCGGAATCGACGCGGACACCGGGGCCGGCGGGTTCGACGACGTCGGCCACGAGTCCACCGGTGGGGAGGAATCCGCGACTCGGGTCCTCGGCGTAGACGCGGGCTTCGATGGCGTGACCGGTGAGGGTGATGTCGTCCTGGGTGAAGCCGAGAGGCTCACCGGAGGCCACTCGCACCTGCCACTCGACGAGGTCCAGGCCCGTCACGAGTTCGGTGACCGGGTGCTCGACCTGCAGCCGGGTGTTCATCTCCATGAAGAAGAACTCGTCGGGCTTGTCGGCGGAGACGATGAACTCGACCGTTCCCGCTCCCGAGTAGTCGACGCTGCGCGCCGTGTTGCAGGCGGCCTCGCCGATCCGGGCGCGTGTGGCCTCGTCCAGCAGCGGCGACGGCGCTTCCTCGATGACCTTCTGGTGGCGACGCTGCAGACTGCATTCGCGCTCGCCGAGGTGGACGACGTTCCCGTGTCCGTCCGCGAGGATCTGCACCTCGATGTGCCGGGGCCGCAGCACGAATCGCTCGAGGAAGAGTGTGTCGTCGCCGAACGCCGACGCCGCTTCACGACGCGCGCTGCGAAGTGCCTCGGCGAGTGCGCCCGGCTCCTCCACCAGACGCATGCCCTTGCCGCCGCCGCCTGCCGACGGCTTGACGAGGACGGGGTATCCGATGTCCTCGGCGGCCGCGATCAGTTCGTCGTCGGACAGGCCGGGGCGGGCGATGCCGGGGACGACGGGCACGTCGAACTTCGCCACCGCGTTCTTGGCGGTGATCTTGTCGCCCATCACCTCGATGGCGTGAGCGGAGGGACCGAGGAACGCGATCCCCGCGTCCGCGCAGGCCCCGGCGAACTTGGAGTTCTCCGACAGGAACCCGTAACCGGGATGGATCGCCTGCGCGCCGGTGGCGCGGGCCGCCGCGATCACTTTCTCGATGACGAGGTAACTCTCCCGCGCCGCGGCGGGACCGAGCAGCACCGCGGTGTCGGCCTCGCGGACGTGCCGCGCGTCGCGGTCCGCCTCGCTGAACACGGCGACGGAGCGGATTCCCATGGCCCGCAGTGTGCGGATCACGCGCACCGCGATCTCGCCGCGGTTGGCCACCAGGACGGTATCTATCCGAGTCATTTCAGTCATTCCACTCACATCCGGAAAACGCCGTAGGAGACCGGCTCGACCGGTGCGTTCGCACACACCGAGAGCGCCAGTCCGAGAACAGTTCTGGTATCGGCGGGGTCGATGATGCCGTCGTCCCACAGCCGGGCCGTCGAGTAGTACGGATTGCCCTGCGCCTCGTACTGCTCGCGGATCGGCGCCTTGAACGCCTCTTCGTCCTCGGCCGACCACGGGTTGCCCGCGCTGTCGAGTTGCTCGCTGCGCACCGTCGACAGCACCGACGCCGCCTGCTCTCCGCCCATCACGGAGATCCGGGCGTTCGGCCACATCCACAGGAACCGAGGCGAGTACGCCCGCCCGCACATCGAGTAGTTGCCCGCCCCGTAGGAGCCGCCGATCACGACGGTCAGCTTGGGAACCCGGGCGCACGCCACCGCGGTCACCATCTTGGCGCCGTGCTTGGCGATGCCGCCCGCCTCGTAGTCGCGACCGACCATGAAACCGGCGATGTTCTGCAGGAACACAAGCGGAATCTTGCGCTTGTCGCACAGTTCGATGAAATGCGCGCCTTTCATCGCGGACTCGGCGAACAGCACGCCGTTGTTGGCGACGATGCCGACCGGGTGGCCCTCGACGTGCGCGAAACCGGTGACCAGGGTCTTGCCGTACTCCGCCTTGAACTCCTGGAACTCGGCGCCATCCACGATCCGGTCGATGACCTCGTGGACGTCGTACGGGGTGCGCGGGTCGGTGGGGACCACGTCGTAGAGGTCGGTCTGCGGCGCCGACGCGGGGACGGCGCTGATCACGTCCCACGGCCGCTCGGCACGCGGGCCGAGGGTCGCGACGATGTTCCGCACGATCCGCAACGCGTCCTGGTCGTCCTCCGCGAGGTGGTCGGTGACGCCGGAGACCTTCGAGTGCAGGTCGCCGCCGCCGAGTTCCTCCGCTGTCACGACCTCACCGGTGGCAGCCTTCACCAGCGGCGGACCGCCCAGGAAGATGGTGCCCTGGTTGCGGACGATGACGGCCTCGTCGCTCATCGCGGGCACGTAGGCGCCGCCGGCGGTGCAGGAGCCGAGGACCGCCGCGATCTGCGGGATGCCCTGCGCGCTCATCGTGGCCTGGTTGTAGAAGATGCGGCCGAAGTGCTCGCGGTCCGGGAACACCTCGTCCTGCCGCGGCAGGAACGCGCCGCCGGAGTCGACGAGGTAGATGCACGGCAGCTGGTTCTGCAGCGCGATCTCCTGCGCCCGCAGGTGCTTCTTCACCGTCATCGGGTAGTAGGTGCCGCCCTTGACGGTCGCGTCGTTGGCGACGATCACGCATTCCCGGCCGGACACCCGGCCGATGCCGGCGATGACGCCCGCTCCGGGGCACTCGTCGTCGTACAGGCCGTTCGCCGCGAGCGGGGAGATCTCGAGGAACGGGCTGCCGGGGTCGAGCAGCGTGTCCACTCGATCGCGGGGCAGGAGCTTGCCTCGGCTGACGTGCCGCTCGCGCGACTTTTCGCTGCCGCCGAGCGCGGCCACGGCCAGCCTCGACTTCAGCTCGTCCACCAATTTCGTGTGCTCTGCCCGGTAGCCCTCCCGTGCAGTGGTTCCGCTCAGTGCCATCCTGCCGCCTTCTCGTCTTGACGCGCGTGCCGAGTGAGTTAATACTCGATAACTGAATCTAAGATAACTGTGATTAACTGAGTTGTCCAGACCACATCCGAGAAAGAGCAAAGGCGATGACCACAGACGTCGACGGCGCCGAAGCGCCGATCACGCGCCGGGAGCAGATGAAGGCGGATCGTCGCCGCCAACTGCTCGAGGCCGCCGCCCGCCTCATCGCCGAACGGGGCTTCCTCGGCGTCCGCCTCGAGGACCTCGGTTCCGCAGCGGGAATCAGCGGCCCCGCCGTGTACCGGCACTTCCCCAACAAGGACGCCGTGCTCGTCGAACTGCTCGTCGGGATCAGCACGCGACTGCTCGAGGGCGGGTCGCTCGTCGTCGCGGAGGCCGCCTCCCCGGAAGCGGCCCTGGAGGGTCTGATCGACTTCCACCTGGACTTCGCGCTCGGGGAACCCGACCTCATTCGCATCCAGGACCGGGACCTGGAGAGCCTGCCCGCCGAGGCCCGCCGGGAGGTCCGGCAGACGCAGCGGCGCTACGTGGAGATCTGGGTGAAGGTGCTTCTGCAGGTGGACACGTCACTGGACGAGACGGATGCCCGCACCAAGGCGCACGCCACGTTCGGGCTCATCAACTCGACCCCGCACAGCGCCGATCCCACCACCCCCTCGCGCACCCGGAAAGTGCTGCGCGACATGACGCTTCTCTGCCTGCGCCCGTGAGTACTTGTTAACCGCCCGCGGTTAACAAGTACTCACGGGCGGCGAAGCCGCAGAAGGGCCCCGCCCTGACCGGACGGGGCCCTCCTCGTGACGGTGCGATGTGCCGTCTACACCCTGTTCTTGCTCGTCATCGAGGTGTATCCGAGGGTCAGCACGGCCGCCACGGCGATGCTGATGACCCACCGGATCCAGTCGATGCCGCCGGTGTCTCCCTTGTCGAGGAGCCCCTCCCACACCCAGTACCCGATCAGCGCGCCGATGATGCCGAGCACGACGGTGATGACCCACCCCATCGCCTGCTTTCCCGGAATCACGAGACGCGCCAGAACGCCGATGACCGCACCGAAGATGATGGTGCCGATGATGTTGCCGACCATGGCCCTTGTCCTCTCAACACGCAATTCATGGTGCGAGCGGAAGGTCACCGCTCATCTCGAACATAACCACCTGGACACCCGTTCGACAGGGCTTCGGCAAATCGTTGCCAAAAGGTTCATGCGGCGTACCGCTGTGAACCCCCTCGGTTCAGCGAATGCCCTGCCGTCGCAGGGCTACGGACACCGCTGCGGCCCGGGTGTCGACACCGAGCTTCGCGTAGATGTGGGCGAGATGGGTCTTGACCGTCGCCTCGCTGATGAAGAGGGCTTTGCCGAGCTCCTTGTTGGTCATGCCCTTGGCCAGCAGAGTCAGCAGTTCGGCCTCCCGCGGTGTGAGAGCCTCCTCGGGGCGCTGCATCTGCTGCAGTAGTCGCGAGGCGACGGGCGGCGACAGCACACTCTGGCCGGCGGCCGCGCCGCGCACGGCCGCGAAGATCTCCTGGGGCGTCGAATCCTTCAGGAGGTATCCGATGGCACCGGCATCGATGGCGCGCACCACGTCGGCATCCGTGTCGTACGTCGTGAACACCAGCACCGGCAGGTTCCGATCGACCTGCCGGATGCGGCGAATGGCCTCCACCCCGTCGATACCGGTGCCGAGGGCGAGATCCATCGTCACGAGCTGCGGCCGGAATGTGCTCACGGCGTCGACCGCCTCTTCCCCCGTGCCCGCCTCGGCGATCACCTCGATGTCCGGCTGCGAGTCGAGTAGCGCTCGCAGCCCGGCGCGCACGACCACGTGGTCGTCGACCAGCAGCACGGTCACGGTCGTCATGCCACGGTTCCTCGCGCGCACGGTATCTGAGCGGCCACCACGGTGCCCTCGCCCGGTGCGCTCTCGACGGTGAACGTGCCGCCCAGTTGCTCGACGCGACCGCGCATCGCGCGCAGGCCGTATCCGCCGCGCGCCGAACGAGTTCCGGCGGGCGCGGGTTCGAAACCGGCGCCGTCGTCGAAGATGTCGAGCGCGACGGCGTCCGGAAGATACGTCAACGTGACACCCACGGTCTCGGCGTGCGCGTGCCGGGCAATGTTGGACACAGCGCTCTGGGTGATCCGCAGCAGAGCGTGCGTCACCTCCGCCGGAATCGCGATCGGAGTACCCACGACCCGGAGCTCCGCCCGCGGATGGTGGGTACGCGCGGCAGCGAGCAGTGCCGCGTCGAGCGGCTGGGATTCCAGGTTGGGCGCCGCGAGATGGTGCACGAGACTGCGTGTTTCCGCCAGGTTCTCGCGCAATGTTCCGGTCGCCACGCGGACGTCCTCACGTGCCCGAGCCTCCGTCCGCGGATCTGCCTGCGCCCAGATCTGCTCGGCCGCCTCGAGCCGAAGCAGGCTGCTGGTCAGTCCCTGTGTCACGGTGTCGTGGATCTCGCGGGCCAGTCGTTCGCGTTCGGCGAGCATTCCCGCCTCCCGCTCGGTCTCCGCGAGCCGGGACCGGGTCTCCGCCACCTGGCGGAGCAGTCGCACCCGTTCCCGGCCGTCCCGCTCGATCTGGCTGTACGCCACGACGATCAGCGCTCCGGTACACAGCGGTCCGACCAGCACCGCCCACTCGCTGCGGCCGGAGAAGGTGAAGAACGCCAGCGACGTGAGCACGGCGAGAACCCCGACGACCGGGTACGCGATCCGGCTCGGGTAGGCCCTCGTGCACAGGAAGAACATGGGAAACGCGCACCAGGCGAAACTCGGCGCGAGCCAGACGAGCACCGCCCACGTCGTCAGGACCGGCCACACCCACGGTTCCCATACGCCTTCCCGCCGTGCGACCACGGCGGTGACCGTGTACAACGCGGCGAGCGCGGCAATCAACGCGACCACGACGACGAACTGCTCGCTCACTCCGTGGTAGGTCAGATACCGCGCCGTCGACGTCGCGAGGAGGACGTAGAACGACACATGGATGGCGGTAGCGAGCGGGCCGCGCAGACCCGCGCAGTCCGCCCTGTCCACTCCGTCCACGGGTGTCGTCACGTCGATTGATCCTACGGATCTGCCGTGGGTCGCGGATCAACCGTTCGGATGATCTGCCGGGGCCGGACGGATGAGTTCGGGAGCGCCGTCGGCCCGATGCGGTCCCCGGCACCGCCGGGCCAGGCTGGTCAGGTCAGCTCGTCACTTCCCGAAAGGCCTTCCGATGCGCACCTTCCACCGCCTGCCCCGCATTCTGGCGATCACCGTCCCGCTCGCCGCGATCGTCGCCACCTCGGCGTGCGGCACGTCCGCGTCCGACGAGGCCAGTCCGGCGTCCACTCCGGTCGCGGCCGCCGCTGCGCCGGCCCCGATCGACGGTGCGGACGGCGTGGTGAGCCAGAACCGTCTCGGTATCGGCACTGCGCAGGCCGCCGCGCAGGCGGCGCTCGCGAAGTGCCAGGCCGACGGGCTCGGCTTCGTCACCGTGTCGGTGGTCGATCGCGCCGGCAACGTGCAGGCCATGTTGCGCGGGGACAACGCGGCTCAGCACACCGTGGAGGCGGCCCGCCAGAAGGCGTACACCGCTGCCGCGTTCGGCGCGAACACCGGTGATCTGAGCGAACGGGCCAAAGGCGACGGCGCGACGGTCGCCGACCTTCCCGGCACGTTGTTCCTCGCCGGCGGGGTGAGCGTGAAGTCGGCCGGCGGGTCGATCGCGGGTATCGGCGTCGGCGGCGCTCCCGACGGAATGCGGGATCAGGCGTGCGCGGCCGCCGGGCTCGACGCGATCGCCGGGGCGCTGGGGTGAAGAGCCGCCCCGTGTCGACGCCCGAACCGGAACGCGCGCTGTAGGGACTGAACGAGATTCTCGCGCTCACCCCCGTCGCGACGTTGCTGCGGACCAGGTGACGCGGCGGGTCAGGTGCGCCCGATCAGGTCGAGGGACTGCTCGCGCATCTCGACCTTGCGCACCTTGCCCGTCACGGTCATCGGGAACTCGTCGACGACGTGCACGTACTTCGGGATCTTGTAGTGGGCGAGCTTGCCGGTGCAGAATTCGCGCACCTTCACCGCGTCCAGGGGTTCGGCACCGTCCTTCATCCGCACCCACACCATCAGTTCCTCGCCGTACTTCGCGTCCGGCACCCCGATGACCTGGGCATCGAGGATGTCCGGATGCGTGTACAGGAACTCCTCGATCTCGCGGGGATAGACGTTCTCGCCGCCGCGGATGACCATGTCCTTGATCCGCCCGGTGATCGCGACGTAGCCGTCGGAATCCATCACACCGATGTCGCCGGTGTGCATCCACCGTCCGGCGTCGATTGCTTCCGCGGTCTTCTCCGGGTTGTTCCAGTACCCGAGCATCACCGAGTAGCCCCGGGTACAGAGTTCACCCGGTGTGCCCCGCGGAACGGTCAATCCTGTTGCCGGATCGACGATCTTGACCTCGAGATGCGGACCGACGCGGCCGACCGTCGACACGCGCTGATCGATCGTGTCGTCCGACCGGGTCTGCAGCGACACCGGGGACGTCTCGGTCATGCCGTAACAAATGGAGACCTCGGCCATCCCCATCTGTTCGATGACCTGCTTCATCACCTCCACCGGGCAGGGTGATCCGGCCATGATTCCGGTCCGCAGGCTCGACAGGTCGAACGATGCGAAGTCCGGTTCGGCGAGTTCGGCGATGAACATCGTCGGCACCCCGTACAGCGACGTGCACTTCTCCGCTTCGACGGCCTGCAGCGTGGCTTTCGGGTCGAAGGAAGGCCCCGGAATGACCATGGTCGCGCCGTGACTCGTGCATGCCAGGTTGCCCATGACCATGCCGAAGCAGTGGTAGAACGGCACCGGGATGCAGACGCGGTCGTTCTCCGTGTAGTGGCACAGCTCGCCGACGAAGTATCCGTTGTTCAGGATATTGTGATGGCTGAGCGTCGCACCCTTGGGGAATCCGGTTGTCCCCGAGGTGTATTGGATATTGATCGGGTCGTCCGAGGACAAGGCCGCCTGCGCGGCGGGCAGCAGGGACGGGTCGGCGGCGTGCGCAGCCATGCCGTCCGACGCCAGCTTGCTCCACTCGGCACTTCCGAGGAGCACCACCCTCTCGAGGTCGGGGCACTGCGGCCGGACCTCCTCGATCATGCCCGCGTAGTCCGAGGACTTGAACTCGGGCGCCGACACCAGCAGACGGATACCGGCTTGATCGAGCACGTACTTCAACTCGTGCGCCCGGTAAGCGGGGTTGATGTTGACGAGCACGGCGCCGATCTTGGCCGTCGCGAACTGGATCAGGGTCCACTCCGGGCAGTTCGGCGCCCAGATCCCCACCCGGTCGCCCTTCCCGATACCCCGCTTCAGCAACCCCACCGCCACGGCGTCGACGTCCCGCCTCAGCTCCGCGTACGTCCACCGCCGCCCCGAGGGCCGGTCGACCAGGGCGTCACGATCGGCGTGGGCTGCCACCGTCCGGTCCAAGTTGTCTCCGATGGTGTCGCCGAGCATCGGGGCGTCCCACACGCCGTTGGTATAGCTGGGAAGCGGGGTTGTCATCACTCTTCCTCTCCAGGAGCCCGTTCGGGCACCTACGGGACGGGCGGACCCGGAGGCCCTTCCGCGGTCGAACTTACTCTTGGTTGATGTGATCCAGGGCATACTGCACGGCGAGGGGCGCCGATATCTGTGCGAAGTCCGGACACCCCTCGCCGGCTCTGTCAGAGCGCGTCGTCTTTCGTTTCCACCAGGGCCTTCGTGCACAGTAGGCTGACCACGCCGAGGACGGCGAGCATGACGCCGATCGCGGCGCTGCCGTACGCGGACGCCAAGGGTGCGGCGATCAGCGGCGGCACGGCGCCGCCGAGCACGCCGGCGAGGTTGTAGCCGAGGCCGGCGCCGGTGTAGCGGTAGCGCGTCTGGAACATTTCCGGAAGCAGAGCCCCGCAGGGGCCGTAGGCGATTCCGAAGATGGCGAGCGTGACCATCACGCCGATCGTGAACGCCACAGGTGAACCCGTGTCGAGCAGCGGGAACAGCGCGAGCGCCCACACGACGGCCAGTCCGCAGGAGATCATGATGACCCGCCGACGCCCGATCCGGTCCGAGTACAGAGCGGAGACGACGATCGTGAGTCCGAAGACTACGGCCGAGGCGATCCCGACCGTCAGCACGAACGGGCGGCTGAACCCGAGGGTCTTGGTGCCGTAGCTGGTGAGAAACGCTGTGCCCATGTAGAAGAACGCGAACAGCGTGGCGAGAGCGCCGGCCGAGAGGAGGATCTCCTTGGTCTGGTACCGCCAGGCGTCCATCAGCGGGAGGGTCCGCGGGGTCGCGTCGGCACGGTCGGCCTGCTGGGCCGCGCGGAACACCGGCGTCTCCTCGATCGCCAGCCGCATGTAGAGGCCGATGCCGACCAGGACGGCACTGAACAGGAAGGGAATCCGCCACCCGTATTCGAGGAAGACCTCGTTGGTGTCGCCGAGCAGGGTGCCGGTGACGAGGAACGTGGCGCTGGAGAGGATGAAGGCCACCGCGGGGCCGAGTTGCGGGAACATCGCGTAGAGGCCGCGCTTGCCCGGGGGTGCGTACTCCGCCGTCAGCAGCGTGGCGCCCGCCCACTCGCCGCCGACCGCGAATCCCTGACCGAAACGCAGCAGCACCAGCAGGATCGGGGCCGCGACCCCGATCGTCTCGGCACCGGGCAGCAGGCCGATCAGGAACGTCGAGACACCCATCAGGATGAGCGTGGAGATCAGAGTCTTCTTACGTCCGATCCGGTCACCGTAGTGGCCGAACAGCATGGCACCCACGGGCCTGGCGACGAACGCGACGGCGAAGGTCGCGAAGGAGGCGACGGTGCCGGCGGTGGAGCCGAGCGCGGGGAAGAACACCGTGGGGAACACCAGGGCTGCGGCGGTGCCGTAGATGAAGAAGTCGTAGAACTCGATGGTCGTGCCGATGCCGCTGGCGACGGCCACCTTGCGGACGCTGGTACCGCCCTGGCGCACCGGTGTGGGGGCGTGGGGGGCGCCCGCACCCGAGTTGGAGACTGTGGTCACTCGATTCCTCCGTGGTCCGTGGGGAACACCCTGGTGGGCGTATCCCGGATGAGAGGAAAAGTAGTGATCCGGCTCACTGTGTCACCACCCCCGGATAGGGGGGTGGTGACGCGTGTCACGTCACTCGGCGGTGCCGGACGCGCCGAGCAGCTCCTTGCGGAGTTCGGTCCACACGGTGGCGTACGAGTCGATCACGGGTTCCGAGATCCACTTCGACTCCCCCGCCGCGACTTTCGCGAGAGCGTCGGCGAACAGGTCCTGGTAGCGGGACAACCGGGGTACGAACGCCGACAGGTCGTCGAACACGACCGACGCCCGGCGGTCCAGGTCGGCCAGCTGATCGGCGTCGGCCGAATCGATCAGTCCGACGAACTCCTCGTGGAACGGCACGAAGCTCTCGTACACCTCCGCGATGGAGTCCTCGTCGATGGACACCCGCTCGGCGTCGAGCTGATCCTCGAGCTCCGAGTGTCCGGCCTCGGTGAGCCCGATCCGGCCGTCCGACACTTCCTGCGCCTTGCCCTGGGTCAGCAGCGCGTCGTAGGCGGCCTGCGCGGACGCGGCGCTCACACCGAGATGCTCGGCCAGAACGGCCGCGCTGACCTGCTCTTTCAACCGGACCGCCTGCAGCAGGGCCAACTCGTCCACATTGCCAGCGAAGGCCATAGATCTCTCCTCGTCACACCCCGTCCAGGGCGGTTCTCCGCAGGTCCGGTCGGACCTGCCGCCCTTTAGATAACACGACTACAGTTCGAGGATCTCCGAGGGGGCTGCGAGCGCATCCGCGCGGGAGGTGTCCTTCAACTCCACTCCGGACCGGCCCAGTTTCCTGGCGCCGGACACGAGACCCGCCACGACGCGGGCTGCGAGTTCGTAGCCGAGCCCCTCGGGTGGGTGGATGTTGGACACGCAGTTCCGGTCCGCGTCGGTGCGTCCGGGACGTGGGAGGTGCGTGAGGTAGACGCCGACACTGTCGGCCACCGACAGTCCGGGCCGCTCCCCGATCAGCAGGACGAGGGTCTGCACGCCCAGTGCCTGCGCGATGTGGTCTCCGAGCGCCACCCGGGCCTGGGTCGCGATCACCGGCGGCGCCAGCGAGTACGTCCCGCCGAACTCGTCGACCAGTGCGGACAGCAGGGACACCCCGTGATCGGTGAGCGCCCGGGGCGACAACCCGTCGGCGAGGACGAATCCCACCTCGGCCGTTCCCGCGGGTACCGCGGACAGGTCTGCCGGTGTGCGGCCCAGGTCGGGCCGCCGCAGGTACTCGCTGCGGTCCGACGCCTGACTCGTGACGACCACGGGCCTGCCCAGGCCCACGGCCTCGACCTGCTCGGCCAGCGCCTCCGCGTCGAGCGGCTGGTGGACGGCGTCCCGTGCGGCGGCGTGCGCCGACCGGAACTCGAGGACGCGCTGCGTGGGCAGGGCGTCACCGGTGCGGCCGAGTCCGATACGCGCCTGCGTCGTGGCCCGCAGTTCCGCCCAGAAGTCGTGCACCACAGGATCGCTCATCGTGCCACCGTCAGCGCCCGCAGCGGCGACGCCGCGGCGTCGACCGGCAGGACCCGTCCCGCGTCGTCGACCATGCCGAGACGGCGCATCCAGTCCTCGAATTCCGGTGCCGGTCTGAGTCCGAGCACCTGACGTGCGTACAGCGCGTCGTGGAACGACAGACTCTGGTACCCGAGCATGACGTCGTCCGCGCCGGGTACCGCGATGACGAAGGCCGCGCCTGCCACCCCGAGCAGGGTGAGCAGCGTGTCCATGTCGTCCTGGTCGGCCTCGGCGTGATTGGTGTAGCAGACGTCGACACCCATCGGCAGGCCCAGGAGCTTTCCGCAGAAGTGATCCTCGAGCCCGGCCCGGATGATCTGCTTGCCGTCGTACAGGTACTCCGGACCGATGAACCCGACCACCGTGTTGATGAGCAGCGGTTCGAGATCACGGGCCACCGCGTACGCCCTGGTCTCGAGGGTCTGCTGGTCGACGGGCCTGCCACCCGTGCCGAGGTGGGCGCCCGCACTGAGCGCCGAACCCTGACCGGTTTCGAGATACATGACGTTGTCGCCGACGGTGCCGCGTTTCAGGGACCGGCCGGCCGCGTTGGCCTCACGGAGCAGCGAAATGTCCACACCGAAACTGGAATTGGCGCCCTGAGTTCCGGCGATGGACTGGAACACGAGGTCGACGGGAACGCCGTCCTCGATCAGGCCCATCGTGGTGGTCACGTGCGACAGCACGCACGACTGCGCCGGAATGTCGAAGCGCTGACGGATGTCGTCGAGCAGGTGGAGCAGTTCCGCCGTGGCGTGCGGCGAATCGGTGGCCGGGTTGATTCCGATCACGGCGTCACCGCAGCCGAGCAGCAGGCCGTCGAGCGTGGCGGCCGCGATTCCACGCGGGTCGTCGGTGGGATGGTTGGGCTGCAGCCGGGTCCCCAGGTGTCCCGGTACGCCGAGCGTCGTCCGGAACCCCGCGGTGACGGTGACGGCCCGCGCGACCGCGATGAGGTCCTGGTTGCGCATGATCTTGCTGACGGCCGCGACCATCTCCGGGGTGAGCCCCGGGGCGACGCGGCGGAACGTCTCGGCCGCACCGTCTCGCGCCGCGACGTCCAGCAGCCAGTCGCGCAGTCCGCCGACGGTGAGATGGGAGATCTCGCCGAACGCGACCCGGTCGTGCGAGTCGATGATGAGCCTCGTGACCTCGTCGTCCTCGTAGGGAACGACGAGTTCGTTCAGAAACGTGCCGAGCGGGACGTCGGCCAGCGCCCACTGCGCGGCGGCGCGTTCGGCGTCGGAGGACGCCGCGCACCCGGCCAGTTCGTCTCCGCTGCGCAGCGGTGTCGCCTTGGCCATCAGGTCGACGAGACCGTCGAACGTGTACCCGGTTCCCGCGACTCCGTGACTGTAGGTGGTCATCGGGACTCCCGGGTGAGTGCCCCACCTTCCAGAATGTGAATGAAGACCTTCAGCCAGATGGTGTGAGGTTGACGCCTTTTCATGTCGGTACTCCTGACTATGGTCATGCTGTGGAGGAAATCGTGCGTTACAGCTATCGGCTCCGGCCGGGCGTGGTGGCTGAACGTGCGCTCGAATCGGAGTGGCATCGCTGCCGCTATCTGTGGAACGAGGCTGTGCGACAGCAGAAGAGCGGTCTCAAGCCGACGTTCGCCAGGCTTGGAAAGCTCCTGACCGATGCCCGCAGCCACAACGCCTGGCTGCGCGAGGGTGCGCAGGTTCCTCAGCAGCAGATTTTGCGCACGTATGCGCAATCTCTGGAGTACTCGTTCGCGCAGAAAGGCCGCGGGCGCCCGAAGTTCAAGCCGCGCCGGAAGACGCTTCCGTCGCTCGAGTACAGCTCCCGAGGGTTCTCCTGCCGCGACGGTCGGCTGCGCCTTGCGAAGGGCATCGTGATCCCAGTGGTGTGGTCGCGGGAGTTGCCGGGCGAGCCGACCAGTGTGCGAGTACACCGGGATTCGCTCGGGCACTGGTACGCATCCTTCGTGGTGCGACGCGAAGTCGTCGCTGCCCCCACGGTCGATGAGGGCAGTTCGATCGGCATCGATTGGGGTGTATCCGTCACGGCCACGACCACGCATCCGGAGTTCGACCTGCCATATTTGGGGCATCGTAAGCGCTGCGCCGCCGAACTCGGCAAAGCACAGCGGAAGATGGCCCGACGACACAGCGGCAGGCGTGGCCCGCAATCCAAGGGATACCAGCGGGCCCGCAAGGAGGCGGCGACCTTGCGGAAGAAGGCTGCTCGCCAGGCCCGGCACGATGGGAGGGCCTGGGTGAAGGGCGTCGTCGACAATCACTACCTGATCGCGGTCGAGGACTTCACGCCGAAGTTCCTCGCCAAGTCTACGATGGCCAGGAAGTCCGCCGATGCAGCGATCGGGGCGTTGAAACGGGAGTTGATCGAGCGTGCCGTGCGGGCCGGTCGAAAGGTGGTGTTGGTCGCGCCCGCATACACGACGATGACGTGTTCGAGTTGTTTCGCGAGAGCCAAGCAGCGACTCGGGCTCGCAGAACGAACCTTCTTGTGCCGGGAGTGCGGCTTTACCGACTACCGAGACAGGAACGCTGCCAGGGTGGTCTTGGCTGTGGCAGAACGGGGCCACACTCGTGTTGACGACGTCAGCCATGCGCATTCCCCTCTGGGTCGGATGTGCGTGCAGTCTGAGCGTGAAATCCTCCGCCTCTCGGGAGGAGCCGTTAATCGAGTTCTTCCTCTGCCTTCGCAAGAACAGCAAACTCCTCGTCGGGCGAATTGGCAACGAGGTGATGGCGGCTGTACAGGCCGAAGTACGCCATGAAGGCCGCGAACGCGATCAGCGTCCAGAGTGCGGCGACCGGATCGACGAGGAAGGTGGCGATCACCGCGGCGGCCGCGATGACGAGCGCGAAGGATGTGGTGACGATGCCGCCCGGGGTGCGGTACGGGCGCTTCATCTCCGGCTCACGCCTGCGGAGGACGATGTGGCTGACCATCATCAGCACGTAGCTGACGGCCGCGCCGAACACCGCCATGTTCAGCAGCATCGCGCCCTCACCGGTGAGCGACAGCACGAACCCGATGACACCCGGCACGATGAGGGCGAGCGTGGGCGCCTTCCGCGAATTGGTGATCGACAGACTCGTCGGGAGGTAGCCGGCGCGGGACAGCGCGAACGTCTGCCGCGAGTAGGCGTACATGATCGAGAAGAAACTGGCGACGAGGCCGGCCAGTCCGATGTAGTTGACGACCTTCGCCGCGGTTCCGTCACCGAGCGCTTCGACGAGCGGATTGCCGGACGTCGACAGGCTCTCGGCACCCAGCGCTCCGGTGGCAAGGAACAGGACAGTTGCCCCCGTGACGATGAGGATGAGCATGCTGATGATGATTCCGCGTGGCACGTTCTTCTCCGGCTCGCGGGCTTCCTCCGCGGCCAGCGGCACGCCTTCGACGGCGAGGAAGAACCAGATGGCGAACGGGACGGCCGCCCAGATTCCGAATGCGCCGAAGGGCAGGAAACTCGACGCGCCCACCGCATCGGTCGCGGCGATGTCGGTGAGGTTGCCCGCGTCGAACAGACCGATCGCGGAGACCGCGAAGATCACGAGACCGACCAGTGCGATCGCCGTGATGACGAACATGGCCTTGAGTGCCTCGCCGGCGCCGGTCAGATGGATTCCGATGAAGATGGCGTAGACCGCCAGGTACACCCACCACCCGTCGGTGATACCGAACAGGTTCAGTGACTCGACGTAGCTGCCGATGAAGGTCGCGATGGCGGCGGGCGCGATCGCGTATTCGATGAGAATGGCCGTGCCGGTGGCGAATCCGCCCCACGGCCCGAGTGCGCGCCGCGCGAACGTGTAACCGCCGCCTGCGGCGGGCAGGGCGGACGACATCTCGGCCATACCCAGCACCATGGCCAGGTACATGCCCGCGATGACGACACCGGCGATCAGCAGGCCGCCGAATCCGCCCTCGGCCAGTCCGTTGTTCCATCCGGCGTAGTCGCCGGAGATCACGTAGCTGACACCGAGGCCGGCGAGCAGCACCCAGCCCGCCGAACCCTTGCGGAGCGTGCGTTTTTCCAGATAGCTGCTGTCTTCCGAGTGGAAATCGGCAGCATCGTGATGTTGACCGGTTCCGGAATTCTTGGATGGTTCTACGAGTGACATTCCGTCCCCTACGTCGATCCGAATGGTGCCTCGCCCGCACCGCTCGGGGAGCGGAATCGAACGGCCGAGGCCAATGGTGAACGAGTTGTGTACACGTCGTGTCAGCAGAACGTGACCGCGACGTAAAAACCTGGGTCGTAGCGCGCTTCGGGTGCTACGGGACCGGGCGGCGGGCGGGCACGGGACATGCGTCGACGGCTTCGGCGACCACTTGCGGTTCGGGGGACGGCGCGGGCCTCCAGCCCTGCTCCCACTGCTGGCCCACGATGACCTCCTCCGCGGCGAGGCTGGCGTTCTCCTCCGGGGTAAAGGCACGTGCACGACTGAGAAAGCGCATGCCTTCGGGACTTTCCAGGCTGAATCCCGATCCGCGACCGGGCACCACGTCGAGCACCAGCTGAGTGTGCTTCCACGCCTCGAACTGCGAACCGGAGATCCACACGGGCACGGCATCGGCACCCTCGGCCCGGGTGGACGGGGTCTCCCCGACACCGAGACGCAGGTCGAGGACGCCGAGCAGCACGTCGCGGTCGCCGACGATGAATTCACCGTCGGGGTAACACATCGGCGCGGAGCCGTCGCAGCACCCGCCGGACTGATGCATCATCAGCGCCCCGTGGGTACCGCCGAGGCGGCGGAGAAGCTCCACCGCCCCGGCGGTTGCCTTCAGGCGCTGAGGCGCCCGGGCTGCGTCCATCAGAAGAAGCCCTGAGCCTTCTGGGCGTAGCTGACCAGCAGGTTCTTCGTCTGCTGGTAGTGCTCGAGCATCATCAGGTGGTTCTCGCGGCCGATGCCGGACTGCTTGTAGCCACCGAACGCGGCGTGCGCGGGGTACTGGTGGTACGTGTTGGTCCACACGCGGCCGGCCTGGATGTCACGTCCGGCCCGGTAGGCGACGCCACCGTCCCGCGACCACACGCCGGCGCCGAGGCCGTACAGCGTGTCGTTGGCGATCTCGATGGCCTGGTCGTAGTCCTTGAACGACGTGACGGAGACGACGGGACCGAAGATCTCCTCCTGGAAGATCCGCATCTTGTTCTGACCGGTGAAGATCGTCGGCTGCACGTAGTAGCCGCCGGACAGATCGCCGCCGAGTTCGGCGCGCTCACCGCCGGTGACGACCTTGGCGCCTTCGCCCTTGCCGATCTCGATGTACGACAGGATCTTCTCGAGCTGATCGTTCGAGGCCTGCGCGCCGATCATCGTGTCGGTGTCGAGCGGGTCGCCCTGGCGGACGGCCTTGGTGCGGATGGCCGCCATCGCGAGGAACTCGTCGAAGATGTCCTCCTGGATCAGCGAACGCGACGGGCAGGTGCACACCTCGCCCTGGTTGAGGGCGAACATGGTGAAGCCCTCGAGCGCCTTGTCCTGGTAGTCGTCGTTGGAGGACAGAACGTCGGAGAAGAAGATGTTGGGGCTCTTGCCACCGAGTTCGAGGGTGACCGGGATCAGGTTCTGCGACGCGTACTGCATGATGAGCCGACCCGTGGTGGTCTCACCGGTGAACGCGATCTTCCGGATCCGCGGGCTCGAGGCGAGCGGCTTGCCCGCCTCCACACCGAAGCCGTTGACGATGTTCAGCACACCGGCGGGCAGCAGGTCGCCGATGACGGAGATCAGGTGCAGGATCGACGCCGGGGTCTGCTCGGCCGGCTTGAGAACGACCGCGTTGCCCGCGGCGAGTGCGGGAGCGAGCTTCCACACGGCCATGAGAATCGGGAAGTTCCAGGGGATGATCTGGCCGACGACGCCGAGCGGCTCGTGGAAGTGGTAGGCGACGGTGTCGGAGTCGATCTCCGACAGTGCACCTTCCTGCGCCCGGATCGCGCCGGCGAAGTAGCGGAAGTGGTCGATGGCCAACGGAATGTCGGCGTTCAGGGTCTCGCGGATCGGCTTGCCGTTGTCCCAGGACTCGGCGAGCGCGATGGACTCGAGGTTCTCCTCGATGCGGTCCGCGATCTTGTTCAGGATGATGGCGCGCTCGGCCACCGACGTCTTACCCCAGGCCGGAGACGCAGCGTGTGCGGCGTCGAGCGCAAGTTCGATGTCCTCGGACGTCGAACGCGCGACCTCACAGAACGGCTGCCCGGTGACGGGTGTCGGATTCTCGAAGTACTGGCCCTTGACGGGCGCAACCCACTGGCCGCCGATCCAGTTGTCGTAACGCGATTGGAAGGACATGACGGCGTCCGGCGAACCCGGGCGGGCATACACGGTCATCGATAACTCCCTGGTGTCGTGAAACTCGGGTGGAACTGGGTGTGACTCACAACACTAGGGACCGTACCGTTGCAACTACGTTGCGTACTGCTGATCGAACAGATCGATCCTGGACTTGACCTGGTAATACAGGGGCGAACGCGGGTCGAGGCCTGCCAGATACGCCTCCCATGCGGCGACGTCCTCGCGGCCGTGGACGGACGTGGTCCATTTGGCGAGCAACCGTTGATCACCCTCGCGCAGCAGCGCCGCCTGGACGCGTGCCCGCAACTCGTCGCGAAGATCCTCGACCCCGGGCGCCTCCGACCCGGGAAGGACCGGTCCCGAGTAGACGTCGAGGGCGGCGGCGAGCTCGCCGCGATCCAGGGCTCCGCGGACCTGCCGGACGTCCGACGTCAATTCGGCGAGCAGCCGATAGGGCCGCGAACCGAGGTTTGCGGGACCGAAAACCTTACGCAGGCGCGACATCTCGGCACGGATCGTGACGGCGTCGAGTTCGTTCTCGTCGAGCAGCACCGCGAGGCGGTCGGAACTCAGGCCTTCGGGGTGCTCCGCCAGGAGCAGGAGAATCTCCGCGTGCCGCTGCGACAGCGGGATGCGTTCGGGCCCACGAACCAGAGTCGGCCGTCCCGATCCCAGCACCTCCAACCGCAGTACCGTCTCGACGAGCGGGTGCGGTGAACGCAGCTGGTGCAGTCGCAACTCCGCCTCGGCGGCCGCGACGGTCGCCCTGATCAGCGAGAGCACCTCGGGCACCGCCACCCGCGGACCACCGGTGATGTCGATCGCCCCGACGATCAGCCCGGTCGCGGGGTCGTGGACGGGCGCCGCCGAACAACTCCAGTCGTGCACCGAGCGGCTGAAATGCTCGGCACCGAAGATCTGCACACAATGGTCGAGCGCCAGCGCGGTACCCGGGGCGTTGGTGCCGACGGTGTCCTCACTCCAGTCGGCGCCCTCGACGAAGTTCATCTCCAGTGCGCGGTCCTTGGCGGACGAATCGCCCTCGACCCACAGCAGCTGGCCCTTCTCGTCCGTGATGGCCACGAGCAGCCCCGTGTCGGCGGCGTCCTCGACGAGAAGCTTGCGGACCACCGGGCGGATGATCGACATCGGGTGCGACGCCCGGTACGTGGCGAGATCCGCGGCCGCCAGATCGACCGCGCGGGCCGACCCGTCCGGGTTCACTCCCTTGCTGGTGCTGCGCATCCACGAGTCGAGGATGACGGAACGGACGGAATTTCCCTCACCGTCCGGGGCACGACCGGAGGGTGCGTGACGCTCGACGAACAACTGATGCGCCGACGACACCCTGCGTGCCAGCATCGCGACGTCGTCTCCCGGGCGCACGGCGACCCACGGATTGCCCCCTGTGGGCGGTTGACTTTGCATCGAACTCCTCCACGGCGTCTCTGCCTACTGTAACCCGCATCACACGGGCCCGTGTCGCCCCCTCGGTCACTCCCCCAGGAAGGTACTGACGCGCTCGGCGACCATCACCGCCGTGGCGTGCGGCCCACGGCTCGGGACCACCGGGAACACCGAGGTGTCGGCGATGGTCAGCCCTTCCATTCCGCGGACGTTGCACCACTCGTCCACCACCGCCCCCTCGTCGTCGCGTCCGCCCATCCGGCAACTGCCGCACAGGTGCAGCGACGTCCCCAGATGCGCGAGCACCGAGCGGTCGGACACCTCCTCCGACAGCGGCACGACGAACGGACCGAGCTCCGGCGAACGCAGCAGTTCCAGTGCGATGGCCTGCCCCTCGCGCAGCGCCCGGCGGTCGGCGGCCGATTGCGCGTAGCGGTATTCGATTCGGGGACGGTCCCGGCGGTGCCGCGACGTGAGCCGGATGTCGCCCCGGCTGTCCGTCACCATGAGCCCGATCCCGAGGACCGGGTCGGGCTGCCCGGATCCGGGGACGAGCACGTCGAACGGCGCCGTGTACGGACGGATCTCGAGGTCGCCGACATTCAGCACCGTTTCGACGACCGGACTGGTGTCGCTGCGACGGAGCGTGTCCCGGATACGGTACGGCAGAGCCACTTCGGGGTGGTCGCTGAAGTCGCTGCCGACCCCGGGCGCGTCGAGTATGACAGGAATGTCGTTGTCTTTCAGGTGTTCTTCCGGACCAATTCCCGAAAGCATCAGCAGCACCGGGGTTTCGACGGGACCTGCCGCCAGCACGACCCGACCGGTGCGGACCGTGCGCCGCACGCCGTCCGACTCCACCTCCACTCCGACGGTCTCGTTACCGGAGAACAGGATTCGGATGACGTCGGAATTCGCTTCGACCGTCAGATTGGGCCGCTCCCACGCCGGCAGCAGGTACGCCACCGCCGTGCTGACACGGCGGCCGCCGTCGACATTCAGGGGCACCGGACCGATCCCGCCGACGCCTGCACCGTTCTTGTCCGGTTCCTCGGGATGTCCCGCGCCGAGGGCCGCGGCGCGGAATGCCGCACTGATCTCGCTCAGCCGTTCGGCGGGCTGCCTGCGAACGGGCATCGGCCCGGTCGTGCCGTGCCGGGAATCGTCGAAGTCGGCGTCACGCTCGAGCGCCCGGAAGACGGGCAGCACGTTCTCGTACGACCACGACGCGGGCCAGTGCCGGAAATCCGCTTCCGTCCCACGGACGAAGTAGGCGCCGTTGACGGCGCCCGAACCGCCGAGGACGTGCCCACGCACCATGGCCGAGGGAACGCTCGGTGCCAACTCCACGCCGTACGTCTCCGCGAACGCGCTGCCCGGACCGACCGGCAGTGTCCGGTAGTCGAGCACGGGACAGTCGGCCACCGACCGGTAGCCGGGTCCGGACTCGAGGAGCAGGACCGATCGTCCGGGATGCTCGCTGAGCCGAGCGGCCACCACACATCCGCTCGAACCGCCGCCGACGACTACGACGTCGGCGGCGCGAATCGGATCGGCCACTACGACTTCAACCGGGGCTTCAATGCGTCGAGGTCGCGGGCGGTGATGGCGCCCTTCCAGAGCCCGGCGCCGTACGCGACGTCGTCGATCCGCTTGAACACCGTGTGCCGCACGGGTCCCAGCCCTCCGGGCTCCCGGTGAGTCACCCAGTCGGCGACGCCCTCGGCGACGGCGATCGCGAGCGCGATGCGGCGAATCCGTTTCGAGAGCAGCACCGCCAGCAGGGTGATGGGCCAGTAGTGACGACACATTGCGGACGCCAGCTGCCAGGCACCGCCGGCGAAGCCCTGCGCCGCGAGGATCGCGGCGATGCGGGTCGGCTGGTCGAGGCCCGTGAACATGCGGCGCAGGCGCAGCACCATCATCGCGACTGTGGCGACGGCGCCGAGCAGGCCCAGCCGGGTGCACGTGGCGGCGGCGAGGCACGCGAAGAACGTCCACGGCGACATCGACAGCGGGGGAACCATGCCCGAGTGCCTCGCCGCCAGCGGCGCCGCACCGGTGCCGTAGAACAGCTTGCGGTCGAACCACTTTCCGAACGTCACACGGTGATCGTGCGCAACGTGGGCCACGGGCTCGTATCGCAGTCGCCAGCCGGACTCCTGGAGTCGCCAGCACAGGTCGACATCCTCCGCCACGTGCATGGACTCGTCGAAACCGCCGAACTCGTCGAGCACCTCGCGACGGGCGATCATCGCAGCGCTCGGGACGTATGAGACCGGGCCGCCGGACTGGACCGCGGACTCCTTGCGTCCGAGGTCGAGGGAGGAGCGGGCGTGCTCGTACCGCGCGAGTGTGCTCGCCTCGGGTTCGAGCGCCACGATCCTCGGGGCGACGAGTGCGACGGCGGGATCGCTGAAGTGGCCGAGCATGACCTCGATCCAGCCGGTGCGCGGCAGGACGTCGGAGTCGAGGAACGCCACGAACGGAGTTGCGGCGTAACGCAGACCGGTGTTCCGGGCCGCGGCCGGCCCCTTGGCCGTCTCGTGGCGCAGGACGGTGACGTGGCCACCACACCCGTTCTGCAGCGCGGGGGCGACGATCGGGACGTCGGAGCCGTCGTCGACGACGACAACCTCGAGTCCGCGGAGCGAGGCCAGCACCCGATGCAGCCCGGACGCGTTGTTCTTCACCGGAATGACAACGGTGACATCCCGGGGGGACGGAGTACTCATGGGGCGCGGGTTGGCGACTCCCGAATCGAGGAGGCGGCGTGCGACGACCGCGGACTGCGGATCGACGACCTCGAGGTAGCCGTCTCCGATCATGGCCGCCGCGGTGGGCGCCAGCTTCAGCATCCGAGTCGGCGAACCGCCGATCAACACTCGACCTCCGGAATATGCGCGTACCTTGGGGTCGATTCGGATCCCGAATCCATCGGGAAGTCGAGCTTGGCGCATCAGTCGATCGTATGCGGATCGGAGAGCGCTGGCAGGGCATGCCGGAAATTAGTCGCGTGGGCATGCCGGAAATCCGCCCTCGGCAACTCGAGGACGCCCGTGCGGGTCATCGGAGCCTCCCATCGGCGCCCGGTTCCCACCGGAGCCTTCCATCGGGGCCCGGTTCCCACCGGGCCAGTGCCTTGGTGACTGTGTGGACGAGTACGCCGAAGATCTGCGCCCCCTCCGCGGCCGTTGCGCCCGTCGGGTCACCGAGCACGCCGTTGGCCGACACGGCGACCATACCGCCTTCGCGCAGTCTTGGCATCAACCTCGCAACAGGTTCCGTATTACCGACTTCAGCCCTGGACAACCTCACCCGACCAGGTGAAAGGTGTAGCAACAAGGACGTTTCCGTACGCCCGGCATGGGCGTCCGCCCCGGGAACCGCACACGGCACCCAGGCCACATCGCGAGCCTCGTACCGAAGCAAGGCGACAGCCTTGACCAATGCGGGCCCGTTTCCGCCGTGCCCGTTGACGAACAGCACACGGTCGGCCCACCGGCACGCGGACCTGCCGTACTCGACCAACACGGCCTCCAGCGCCTCAGCCCCGAGCGACACGGTCCCGGGAAACCCCTCGTGCTCGCCACTGGCGCCGTAGGCGATCGGGGGTGCCACCAGCACGTGCGGCAGCGCGCGGGACACGGCGTCGGCGATGGCGGTATCGGTGTCGAGCGGCAGATGCGGTCCGTGCTGCTCGAGCGAGCCGACCGGGACGACGACCGTCGACACACGGGATGCGAGTTCGGGCCACACCGCGTCGTCGAGGTGTCCGGAATGGGGCATCCCCCGATGCTAGGCGACGCGGAACCGGCTGCTGCTCGCACTAGAGCGCGAGCGCCACCCGCTCCCCCTCGATGACGGCGGAATGCGCGCGGCGCGGAGCCAGGGCGTCGCCGATGCGATGAACCTCGATACCGCTGTCGGCCAGCTCTTTCCAGAGCCCGTCCTCCGGCTGCTGATGCGCCGAGGAGACCACCCAGTCGACGGTGAGTTGCCGCGGCTCACCGGTCGGGTGGTGCAGGAGCGTGACCTCGAGCCGCCCGCCGTCGACGACGTCGCACCCGGTCGGCACCACGTCCGTCACCTGCGTGATGCCCTTGCCGTGCGCCCGCCGGTTCCATCCCTCGAGGTCCAGCGTGATGCCCAGGTCCTGGCCGACGATCATCCCCGGAGTGCAGATCGTGACGGCACACCCGTCGTCGGCGACGAACTCCGCGACGGACGTGCCCTGATGAAATCCCAGTTCGTCGACCACCAGCACCGTCCCGGACGGACACGCGCGACCCTCCAGCACGTCCCGCACGTCCACCACCCGCCCCGACGCACCCGCCCAGTGCGGACGGCGCGGACGTGCCCCGGTCGCGAGCACCACCACGTCGGGACGTCCCCGCACCAGGGTCTCGGCGGTCGCGTCGGTGCCCGTCCGCACGTCCACACCGCGCCGAACGCATTCCGATTCCAGATCGACGACGAGGTCGAGGAACTCGCGGCGACCCGGGACGACGGCGGCCGTCCGGACCTGGCCGCCGAGAACAGTCGCGCGTTCGAACAGCGTCACGTCGTGGCCCCGCTGCGCCGCGGTCGCCGCGGCCTTCAACCCGGCCGGTCCACCGCCGACCACGAAGACCCGCCTGCCGCGAACGGTCGGTTCGGGCAGCGGGACCGCTTCCCTGCCCGCGCGCGGGTTGACAACGCATCCGAGCCACCGGCCCAGCCCCATGCGTCCGATGCATTCCTGATTGCACGCCAGGCACGTTCGGATGTTTCCCTCTTCGCCGGCCAGGGCTTTCGCCGCGAAGTCCGGGTCCGCGATCTGGCCGCGCACCACCCCGATCAGGTCGCAGTGTCCCTCGTGCAGAGCCTGGTCGGCCTGGTGCGGATCCGAGAATCGGCCGACACCGACCACGGGAAGACCGACCCGTCGCCGGATGGCGTTCGGGACGAACAGCGCGTACCCGCGAGGGACGGCCATGGACGCCTCGATCATGTGGAGCGTCTCGGTGGCCATGCCGATGGACGTGTTGATGTAGTCGACCCGGCCGTCCGCCTCCACCAGAGCGGCCACCTCCACCGCCTCGTCGAGGCGGACTCCACCGTCGAACAGATCCTCCCCCGCGAGCCTCACCCCGAGTGCGCGGTCCGGACCGATCGCGGCACGCACGGCCTCGACGACCTCGAGGAGGAACCGGGCACGGTTCTCCAGCGACCCTCCGTACCGGTCCGTGCGCTGGTTCGTGGCGGGGGCCAGGAAACTGCGCACCAGCGACGAGTGGGAGCACTGCAGTTCGATCCCGTCGAATCCGCCTCGGAGACAGTGCTCGGCCACGCGCGCGTACCCGTCGACGAGGGTCCGGATCTCCCGCCGATCGACCGCCTTGGGAACTTCACGGAACAGTGGGTCGGGGACGGCGCTCGGCGCCCACAGCGGCCGCCGCGAGTACATGCTCGATCCCTGGCCGCCGTTGTGGTTGACCTGAGCCAGGATCGGGACACCGTGCTCGTGGACCGCGTCGGTGATCCGCCGGTACCCCGGGACGACCTCCGGCCGGTACCCGGCGATCACCTTCTCGTACGGCCAGTCCCCCGGATGGGTGGCGTGCTCCTCGGAGATGATCAGGCCCGCACCGCCCTTCGCGCGCGCCGCATAGTAGGCGGCGTGCTGCGCGGTGGGCAGGCCGTCGACGGCGGACCCCGTGAGGTGCGCGGAGAAGACCACCCGATTGCGCAGGGTCAGCGGCCCCAGGCGCAATCGGGTGAACAGGTGGCGGTACGCGGAGGTGCTCACACCTTGGTGTTGCCCATGTCGACGGCGACCTGACTGCCCGTGACCCTCCGCGAACCGTCGCCGGCAAGCCACAGCACCGCGTCGGTGATGTCGTCGGTGTCGGCCAGCGGGTGGTCGGTGAGGATGGTGCCGAAGCTCGACAGATAGTGCGGGTGCTTCTCGAGTATCACGAGGCTGCCCGGATCGGTGCCCATCGGAGTCTTCACCCCGTACGGATGAATGGAGTTGACCCGGATGCCGTATTCGCCCAGTTCCTTCGCCGCGGTCTGGGTGAGTCCGACGAGCCCGAACTTGGAGGCGGCGTAATTCGCCTGCCCCGGAAGCGGCTTGATACCCGCGACGGAGCTGATCACGATGATCGAACCCCCGCGACCTCCCTCGATCAGCGCCGGGACCGCAGCCTTCAGCGTCTTCCACGCGCCGGTGAGGTTCACGTCGATCAGCGTCTCCCACTGCTCGTCGGGCATCTCCCAGAAGCGGCTCCAATTGCAGATCCCGGCGTTCGCGATCACGATGTCCAGCCGGCCGAACTGTTCGACTCCCCGGTCGACGACAGCCTTCAGTTGCGCACTGTCCCGCACGTCCGCCTGCTCGGCGAGAATCTTGCCGCCCTCGGATTCCACGAGCCGCACCGTCTCGGCCAGGTCGTCCGGCGTCGCAGGCTCGTAGCTGTTGTACTCCGACACCGGCCCGCAGATGTCCACGGCGATGATCGCCGCACCTTCCCGCGCCAACCGCACCGCGTGCGTCCGCCCCTGCCCACGGGCAGCCCCGGTGATGAACGCGACCTTGTCGTCGAACTGTCCCATGAAATGTCCTATCTCTCGTTGACGAGGGTGAACGGATGGTGGTCGAACTCGTTCTGTCCGTGTGCGGTCCAGGTCAGCGCCTCGGCGCGACCCTCACGGACCGCCTCGAGCAGTGTGCGGGGTGCCACGCAGTCGCCGACCCGCACCGCATCCGTGTGCGACGAGCCGAGTGTGTCCTCGGGAAGGCGATGCGAGCAGTCGATGAGCACGGCGCACGGCACCACCGACTCTTCGGCGGTGTACCGGTTTCGTAGGCGCACACCTTCGTCGCCGATCGACACGATGCGGCTGTCGAGGTGGCGCGTCACCCCGGCTCGTTGCAGACGGGTGTTGGCGTCGGCCAGGTCCCCGGTCATGCCGAGTCGTGAGCCGGCAACGGAATCCTGGGTCACGATGCTCACCTCCCGGCCCCGCGCCGCGAGCCATTCGGCGACTGCCACGCCGACCGGTCCGCCGACCGGGTCGAAGACGACGTGCGGCCCTTCCGTCGACGCGTCGGCGTCCAGCAGATCCGCGGCACCGATACACCGGACGCTCCCCTCGACCGGGAACGGCAACGCGCGAGGCCTGCTGCCGGTCGCGAGGATCATCCTCGTGCCCTCACCTTCCGCGGCGTCGAGTTCGGCGTCCGAGACAGCGGTACCGAGACGGAATTCGACTCCGAGCCTGCGGCATTCGTCCTCGAGCCAGTCGGCCAACGCCGTGAGGTGCGGCGCACCCGCGGCGGCCCGGATAATCCCGCCGAGCCGGGCCGACGCGTCCGCCACGGTCACGCTGTGACCGTTGAGGGCCAGCACTCGCGCCGCTTCGAGACCGGCCGGACCGCCGCCGACCACCAGCACCGCGCCCGTGGCCCCACCAGTGCTGTCCTCGGCAGGATCGACGGTCTCGTGTCCGGCCGTCGGATTACCGACACAGGTGACGACCGGATTGCGGGGGTCGAGCACCTGGCACGTCTGATTGCACAGGACGCACGGCCGCGGCACCGCACCGCGACGGATCTTGACGACGAGGTCGGGGTCGGCGATCTGGGCGCGCGTCATCTCGACGACGTCGGCGACACCCTCGTCGAGCGCCCGCCGGGCATCGGCCGGATCGACGACGCTGCCCTGCAGAACGACCGGGACCATGCCTGCGACGGCAACGCGGATGTCCCGGCAGAGTTCGGTGTTGAACGCGGGTTGCCGATGGAAGTCGGGGCGGTAGGCGTTCGGCGTCATCGGCCCGCCCCGGACCACCACGAGCAGGTCGAGAGCCCCGGCGAGTTCCCGTGCGTGCCCGGCGGCGATCGACGGCGTGATCCCCGCCCAGGACGTCGCCTCGTCGCAGCTCAGGCGCAGGGACAGGACCCGGCCGGGGCCCAACTCGTCGCGGACGGCTGCGAGGACCTCGCGGGTGAGGCGCAGCGGGTCGGCGCCGTATCCGTCTTCGCGCATGTTGGTGAGGTTCGAATGGAACTGTCGCAGCAGCCCTCTCGGTCCGGCGTCGAGCTCGACACCGTCCACGTCCGCGGACACGGCCGCGGATGCCGCGGCACGGAAGCCCTCGACGAGCTCGTCGATCTCCGCCTGCCCCATCTGCATCGGCATCTCACGGGAGATCACGTCGGCAATCCCCGACGGTCCCCACAGCACCGCCTGCGAATACGCACTCGACCCCTGAAGTCCGGTGTGACCCAGCCCGGCCAGCACCAGCGTGCCGTGCGGACGGCACGCCGCGACGACGTCCCGCCAGCCGCCGACGCAGTCGGACGCCAGCGGCGCGCGCTCGTACGGCCAGTCGGAGGCATGAACCGACGCCACCTCGGTGACGACGATCCCCGCGCCACCACGCGCCCGACGTTCGTAGTACGCGACGTGCCGCGGTGAAATCGTTCTTCCCGCACCGAGATTGGTGGTGTGCGGACCCAGAAGCACCCTGGACCGGGCGTGGCGTCCGGCCAGGGTGATCGGGTCTGTCAATTGCGCAGACATCTACGCCGTTCGTCGGTCAGGATTCGGCGCCGAGCACACGGGCGAATCCGGGCGGGATCACGACGTCGGACGGCGTGAGGTCGTGAATGTTCGCGTGACCCAGCCCGAGCAGTGCCGAGTCGATACCTCCACGGAGGACGTCGAGGACGTTCTCGACGCCGGCCTGACCGTTCGCCGAGAGGCCCCACAGGTACGCGCGGCCGATCATCACCGCCCGCGCACCGAGCGCGACGGCCTTCACGACGTCGCTGCCCCGGCGGATACCACCGTCGAGAAGCACCTCGACCTGGTCGCCGACGGCCTCCGCGATGGCGGGCAGCGCTCGAATCGGCGCCGGGGTGCCGTCGAGGTTGTTGCCGCCGTGATTCGACACGGAGATGGCGGTGACCCCGGCGTCGACGGCGCGCTTCGCGTCGTCGACCCGCATGACACCCTTGAGCATGAACGGCCCGCCCCACTGCTCGCGCAGCCACGCGATGTCGTCCCACGTCGGCAACGGCGTCTGCATCCACTCGCCGTAGGCGCCGAAGAACGTGGGCGGTTCCTGACCGGGCTGCGCCAGGTTCGGGGTGGTCAGATCCGGGATCTTGCGGGTCTTCGCGAACTCGTACAACCACTTCGGACGACTGATGCCCTCGGGGGCGAACTGGAGCATCGCCTTGAGATCCATCTTCTCGGGGATGGCCGGGCTCCCCCAGTCGCGTCCGTACGAGAACGACCAGTCGGTGGTGATGATCAGTCCGGTCGCCCCGGCGGCACGGGCGCGTTCCATCCGCTGGATCAACACGTCCCGGGTACCGACCCAGTACATCTGGAAGAACGTCTGAGGATTGGCCGCCGTGACCTCCTCGATCGACTTGCTCGCGAACGAACTCAGACCGATCGCCGTTCCGCGTGCCGCCGCCGCGCGGGCGACCGCGACTTCACCGTCGGGATGCACCGCCTGCACACCGGTCGGGGAGATCACGACGGGCAGCGAAATCGGCTGTCCCATCACGGTCGTGGACAGCTCACGCTTGTCGGACAAACCGACGACGTGGGGGGCGAACCCCAGCTCGGCGAACGCCGCGATGTTGTCGTCGACCGTCACGCCCCGCTCGGAACCGGCGATCAGCGCCGCGTACACCGACTTCGGCAAGCGCTTCTTCGCGCGACGCTGAGCCTCCGCCACCGTCTCGAAGAACGGATTCTTACCCATGGCAATACCTCTCGTACCTGGCAGACGACTTACGTCTGGTCCATGCCCGCAAGCGGGTTCTCGTCACAAATCTTGGCCGGCGGACGCACCATCAGCGTCAGCGGAACCGGCGCCCGCGGAGTCCGGCGCTGGCCGGTGCGGGAGTGGTCGACACTGGATTTCGGGATCTCCCCCGCGGCAGCCAACGCCAGTTCGCCGTTGCCGATCACACATTCGGGGTCCGGGCCGTCCATCGGCAGCCCGGTGAAGAACTTCGCGGCCATGCATCCGCCGCGGCAGGAGTCGTAGTGGTTGCACTTGCTGCACGCGCCGCCGGTCTGCGGGGACCGCAGCTCCTGGAACAGCTCCGACGTCTGCCACAACTGCTGGAAACCGCCGTCCGCCACGATGTTTCCGGCAAGGAACTGCTCGTGGATCGCGAACGGGCAGGCGTAGACATCGCCGATCGGGTCGATCAGGCACACCACCCGTCCGGCGCCGCACAGGTTCAGACCGGGCAACGCATCGCCGTAGGCGGACAGATGGAAGAAGGAGTCTCCGGTGAGCACGCCCTCGCCGTTGGCGACCAGCCAGTTGTACAGCTCACGCTGCTGCGCCTGCGTGGGATGCAGTTCGTCCCACACGTCCGCGCCGCGCCCCGACGGTCGCAGCCGGGTGATACGCAGGGTGGCGCCGTACTTGTCGGCCAGGGCCTTGAAGTCGTCGAGCTGGGACACGTTGTGCCGGGTGACCACCACGGAGATCTTGGCGTCCTTGAAACCAGCTTCGGACAGATTCTCGAGTGCCCGCACCGCCATCGCGAACGAACCCGGACCACGGACGGCGTCGTTGACCTCGGCCGTCGCACCGTCGAGGGAGATCTGCACGTCGACGTAGTCGCTGGCCGCGAGCCGGGCGGCGACCTTCTTGTCGATCTTCACCCCGTTCGTGGAGAACTTCACCCCCACCTGGTGGGCGGTCGCGTAATCGACCAGCTCCCAGAAGTCCGAGCGAACCGTCGGCTCACCGCCGCCGATGTTCACGTAGAAGACCTGCATACGCTGCAGTTCGTCGATGATCGACTTGCACTGCTCGGTGCTCAACTCCCGCGGGTCACGCCGGCCGGAGGAGGACAGACAGTGCACGCACGACAGGTTGCACGCGTAGGTCAACTCCCAGGTGAGGCAGATCGGGGCGTCGAGACCGAGTTCGAACTGGTCGACGAGGCGGCCGACCGGGGCGGAAGGCCTTTCGAGCATGGAGGTCATGGGCTGTGTCCTCTGGTACGGGTGGAGAGAGCTGGTCAGGCGGGGACGATCATGTGCGACTCGGCCAACGTGCCGAGCGCGCGCGCATACTGCGCGGCAGTGTCGTCCCCGATACCCTGCGCCCGCAGTGCGGACCGGGCGTCGGCGTGTGAGGGAAGCGCTTCGACCACCGCGACGATCGTGCGGTTCTTCAGGAACGACAACTTGCGCGTCCCGAAGTGGTAGAGCAGCGCCCCGAAAGGTTCGGGACGCAGCGCCACCTGCGGATGAAGCTTCCAGCCCACATCGAGATCGATACCGGCGTTGCCGGCCACTGAAGCAGAAGCTGGAGCGGACATGATCAGTACACGCCGCACATGCCGTCGATCGAGACCTCTTCCACCAGGGATTCCTCGACCAAGTCGTTTTCCAGCACGTTGTTGTCGCGATCCGACATGATTTCCTCCTACTGTTCGGTGATACGGCGCGAGCCGGAGGGATGTTCCCCGTCATAGGAGACCGTCCCTGTGACTCGCCTCACCACTGTAATGGCATTGAGTGCAGAATGACAGATCGGGAGGGGACGAAAATTGAGAAGTCGTCGAAAACCATCCAGTCGGATAGGGCGACGCCCGTCCACGACGCAGGATCGGATCAGTACCGTCGGGATCGAACTGTTCACGGAACAGGGGTTCGACGCCACCAGCGTCGACGAAGTCGCCGAAGCGTCCGGCATCGCCCGGCGCACCCTCTTCCGCTACTTCCCGTCCAAGAACGCGATCCCGTGGGGTGACTTCGACGCTCACCTCGCCGAAATGCGTGCCCAACTCGCAGCGCAACCCGACGACATCCCTATCGTCGACGGACTCACCGCAGCACTCCTGCAGTTCAACGCGTTCCCCGCGAGCGAGGAAATCAACCACCGCAAGCGCATGGGGCTGATCCTGCGAGTCCCGGCCCTGCAGGCGTATTCGGTGGTCATGTACGAAGGGTGGCGCAACGTCATCGCCGAGTACGTCGCGAGCCGGCTCGGAACCTCACCTACCGACCATGTTCCGCGGACAGTCGGTTATCTTCTACTCGGCGTTGCGATGTCGGCGTACGAGCAGTGGCTCGACGACGATTCGCTCGAACTGAACGAACTACTCGCCAGCGGAATGCAATCGCTCTACGATGGGCTGAGTTCCCTCGGCGAGCCCGACTCCCGAACCTGACCCACTCCCGCCATCACCTCTCGGCAAGGTTGCCTCGAATGACTTCCACTCTCGACACACCCGCGTTCGACTCTCTCGCACCGTGCGAATCCGGGCTGTGGTCACATGGTCACGTCACGGTCGAGCGGGTCGCAGCCGGGCCGCTCGCACTCACCCGTGACGGCGAGCAGCTGCGGGTGACGCACGCCCTGACACCCGAAGATCTGAGCGAACGACTCGTCGCCTCGGTTACCACGTCCATCGAGGACGCCGACTTCGGTCAGGACGAATTCGAATCGACCATGGTCGGACTGGTCCGCTCCACCGTCGACGGTGCGCTCGAAGCGTGGACCGTCTACTACCGCAACTCCCTGAACGAACTGCTCGACGGCACCGCCGACTTCGCACCGATCCACGAGAAGGCAGAACAACTGGTCCATGGCTCCGTCCTCGACCTCGGGTCGTGCTTCGGATTCCTTCCCCTCCGACTCGCCCGCGCCGGCCGGTCCGTCACGGCGACCGACATCCTGCCCGGCACCATGACCCTCCTCGACGCCGTGGCACCGGGACTCGGACTCGATCTGCGCACCCTCGTGTGCGACGCCGCGCACGTGCCGGTTCCCGACGACAGCGCCGACACCGTCACCGCAATCCACCTCCTCGAACATGTCGACGAAAACATCGGGGCCGCAGTGATATCCGAGGCCCTCCGCGTTGCCCGCGACAGGGTTGTCGTCGCCGTCCCCTACGAGGACGAGGCAACGGCCTGCCACGGACACATTCGCACCTTCGACACTCCGTCGCTCACGAAGCTCGGTGAATCGACGGGACGCCCCTTCGAGGTGTTCGAACACCACGGCGGATGGCTCGTCATCGACTGCTGACCACCTCACGACGCCCACAGATGCGCCGAGGTCGGGAGCGGCGGCGCGGTTGATCGGTAGTGGTGCCCGGTCGGGGTGCCGACGTCGATGAGATGGGTGCGGCCAGGGTTGTGTACGGGGCGGGCGGACCACCCGTCGCCTTCCTTCGCATGGTTGCACCCCTCGCACAGCCCGGACCCGTTGTGCACACTTGTCTCACCAGACCTCCGCCGTGAGCGGATGTGGTCATGATGCCGGATCGGCGCATCGCACCACGGGGTTCGACACGTCCGATCCCGCAGGTCGATCAGCTTTCGCAGGCTTTTCGGGAACGTGCGGGCTTGCGATTCCATCGCGGTCAGCGCCCCCGACTGCGGGCACGAATACACCCGCCGCAACGACGTCTCGGTATCTCCATCGACGGCGTCCGCCACCAACTGCCGGGCGATGCCTGCCGGCACCGGCCCGAACCCCTGGAGCTGTGCCGCCTCGTGCCCGCCGGCCAGCAAGGCCTCGTCCGAGAGCACCAGGTTCACCGCCACCGGAACACCACCAGCAGCGGCCCGCCCGGTGCCGCGGTCGAACAACAGGTCCACCATCAGCTGATTGCGGGTCCGGCCACCACTGTTGCCGGTGGCGATGACACTGTCCGCATCCCGCCCCAGCGTCGCCTGCAGACACACCGCCTGCTCCATCGGCATCAACACGCTCAGATAGGCCATCGAATCCGGCGCCGGCCGTGTCGTCACCCGACGCTCGGACACCGCCTTGCGGTGCCGGGCCACGACCGCCGCGGCGTCGAGTTCCACCGCCAACGTTTTCGCGCGTGCGATCAGCCCGCGGTCCCCGACGCCGTCGAGAATGGCCGGGTCCGAGCACAACCGGCGATCCACGATCGCCCGATCGACCGCCGACAGGCACGCCGTCTCCCGCACCAGCAACGTCGCACGCCATTCGTTCAACCGACCCGACCGCAACAGGGCCAGGGTGTGCGGCATCTCGTGCACCAGAGCCTGCGCGAAACCCAGATGTCGCCCGCCTCGGTTCGGGGACTCTCTGCGCGCCAAAGCAATCTGCGAGGCGATACCCCGGTCCCACTCCACCCGTGGCAACCCCCGAGCCCTGCGGTCCGCCCGAATACTCGTCGCGACACCATCGGTGATCACCGCCTGCACCGCGCACCCGACCGACTTCAACGCCTCGATCGCATCGAGCCACTCGATCCCCAACCCCGC
>NZ_JAAOQS010000220.1:0-3452 GCF_011603105.1 Rhodococcus sp. A14
CTTTCGGTAACGGATGTTCGGCGGTGTCCTACTCTCCCACACCCTGTCGGGTGCAGTACCATCGGCGCTGGAGGGCTTAGCTTCCGGGTTCGGAATGGGACCGGGCGTTTCCCCTCCGCTATGGCCGCCGTAACTCTATGAAACTGTCACACGGAACATCAGCGAAGACACACACAACAAACAGTGTTGTTGGTGGTGTTCTTCTTCTTCAGTTCTGAAACGTGTGTGTTGTTTCAGATACTGCACAGTGGACGCGTAGCTTCTTTGTGGTAAGTCCTCGGCCTATTAGTACCAGTCACCTGCATCCGTTACCGGACTTCCAGTTCTGGCCTATCAACCCGGTGGTCTGCCGGGGGCCTTACCCCCTCGAGGGGGTGAGAAACCTCATCTTGGAACAGGCTTCCCGCTTAGATGCTTTCAGCGGTTATCCCTTCCGAACGTAGCTAACCAGCGGTGCTCCTGGTGGAACAACTGGCACACCAGAGGTTCGTCCGTCCCGGTCCTCTCGTACTAGGGACAGCCTTCCTCAAGTTTCTAACGCGCGCGGCGGATAGAGACCGAACTGTCTCACGACGTTCTAAACCCAGCTCGCGTGCCGCTTTAATGGGCGAACAGCCCAACCCTTGGGACCTACTCCAGCCCCAGGATGCGACGAGCCGACATCGAGGTGCCAAACCATCCCGTCGATATGGACTCTTGGGGAAGATCAGCCTGTTATCCCCGGGGTACCTTTTATCCGTTGAGCGACACCGCTTCCACTTGCCGGTGCCGGATCACTAGTCCCGACTTTCGTCCCTGCTCGACCTGTCAGTCTCACAGTCAAGCTCCCTTGTGCACTTGCACTCGACACCTGATTGCCAACCAGGCTGAGGGAACCTTTGGGCGCCTCCGTTACATTTTGGGAGGCAACCGCCCCAGTTAAACTACCCACCAGGCACTGTCCCTGAACCAGATCATGGTCCGAGGTTAGAGGTCCAATACGATCAGAGTGGTATTTCAACAACGACTCCACACTCACTGGCGTGAGCGCTTCACAGTCTCCCACCTATCCTACACAAACCGAACCGAACACCAATACCAAGCTGTAGTGAAGGTCCCGGGGTCTTTTCGTCCTGCCGCGCGTAACGAGCATCTTTACTCGTAATGCAATTTCGCCGAGTCTATGGTTGAGACAGCTGAGAAGTCGTTACGCCATTCGTGCAGGTCGGAACTTACCCGACAAGGAATTTCGCTACCTTAGGATGGTTATAGTTACCACCGCCGTTTACTGGGGCTTAAATTCTCAGCTTCGCCATTGAACTGGCTAACCGGTCCTCTTAACCTTCCAGCACCGGGCAGGCGTCAGTCCGTATACATCGTCTTACGACTTCGCACGGACCTGTGTTTTTAGTAAACAGTCGCTTCTCACTGGTCTCTGCGGCCCCACCCAGCTCACACTGCAAGAGTGATCACCGGACGAGGCCCCCCTTCTCCCGAAGTTACGGGGGCATTTTGCCGAGTTCCTTAACCATAGTTATCTCGATCGCCTTAGTATTCTCTACCTGACCACCTGTGTCGGTTTGGGGTACGGGCCGTGTGAAAGCTCGCTAGAGGCTTTTCTCGGCAGCATAGGATCACTGAATTCGCCTCATTCGGCTATGCGTCACCTCTCAGGCTGTGTGAATGGCGGATTTGCCTACCATTCGCCCTACAGGCTTACACCAGTATTACCACTGACTGGCTCAGCTACCTTCCTGCGTCACCCCATCGCTTGGCTACTACCAGATCAGGTCCCATGCATCCACATCCAGGGCCCCCGAAGGGGCGTAAGGACGCTTCAGGATGGTTAGTATCACTGATTCACCAGGGGCGCGTTCACACGGGTACGGGAATATCAACCCGTTGTCCATCGGCTACGCCTGTCGGCCTCGTCTTAGGTCCCGACTCACCCTGGGCGGATTAACCTGGCCCAGGAACCCTTGGTCATTCGGCGGACGAGTTTCTCACTCGTCTTTCGCTACTCATGCCTGCATTCTCACTCGTGTGGCCTCCACGGCTAGGTCACCCTGCCGCTTCCATGGCCACACGACGCTCCCCTACCCATCCACACCACTGCCCAAGACTCCGCAGAATCAAGGGGGTGCATTGTGTGAATGCCGCAGCTTCGGTGGTGTACTTGAGCCCCGCTACATTGTCGGCGCAGGATCACTTGACCAGTGAGCTATTACGCACTCTTTCAAGGGTGGCTGCTTCTAAGCCAACCTCCTGGTTGTCTTCGCGACCCCACATCCTTTTCCACTTAGTACACGCTTAGGGACCTTAGCTGGCGATCTGGGCTGTTTCCCTCTCGACTACGAACCTTATCGCCCGCAGTCTCACTGCCGCGCTCTCACTCACCGGCATTCGGAGTTTGGCTGATTTCGGTAAGCTTGTGGGCCCCCTAGACCATCCAGTAGCTCTACCTCCGGTGAGAAACACGCGACGCTGCACCTAAATGCATTTCGGGGAGAACCAGCTATCACGGAGTTTGATTGGCCTTTCACCCCTACCCACAGCTCATCCCCTCAGTTTTCAACCTAAGTGGGTTCGGTCCTCCACGACGTCTTACCGTCGCTTCAACCTGGCCATGGGTAGATCACTCCGCTTCGGGTCTAGAACATGCCACTACGGACGCCCTATTCGGACTCGCTTTCGCTACGGCTACCCCACACGGGTTAACCTCGCGACATGCCACTAACTCGCAGGCTCATTCTTCAAAAGGCACGCCATCACCCCCAGCAGCAAGCTGCTCGAAGGCTTTGACGGATTGTAAGCGCACGGTTTCAGGTACTATTTCACTCCCCTCCCGGGGTACTTTTCACCTTTCCCTCACGGTACTAGTCCGCTATCGGTCACCAGGGAGTATTCAGGCTTATCGGGTGGTCCCGACAGATTCACACCAGATTTCACGGGCCCGGTGCTACTTGGGTTTCCATCACGACAGTCATCATGTTTTCGTGTACGGGATTCTCACCCTCTACGACAGGCCGTTCCAGACCACTTCCACTAACACAATGATTTCTTACTGTCGGCCAACACGGCAGCATTGACAAGATGAACCCCACAACCCCACGAATGCAACACCTGCCGGCTATCACACATCCATGGTTTAGCCTCTTCCGCTTTCGCTCGCCACTACTCACGGAATCACTATTGTTTTCTCTTCCTGTGGGTACTGAGATGTTTCACTTCCCCACGTTCCCTCCACACACCCTATATATTCAGGTGCGGGTAACACGACATCACTCGTGCTGGGTTTCCCCATTCGGACATCCTCGGATCTCAGCTCGGTTGACAGCTCCCCGAGGCTTATCGCAGCCTCCTACGTCCTTCATCGGCTCCTGGTGCCAAGGCATCCACCGTACGCTCTTCATTACTTACAACAAAGATGCTCGCGTCCACTGTGCAGTTCTCAAACAACACACAACCAACCA
>NZ_JAAOQS010000221.1:0-3376 GCF_011603105.1 Rhodococcus sp. A14
TGTTGAGCGTCGCTCGGGGTGCCGAGCAGCGGGTAGGTGTTCGTCAGTGACGTTGCCGATCTGGGTGGCGGCGTGAGTGTGGGGTTGATCTTGGTGGTCTGCACCGTCAGTGTGACGAGGAACTGATGGGTGCACGGCGCCCCCGCTGAATTCTTGGCGGAGCTCACGGGGGCACCGTGCGTAGTGCGGAAGGCACTGATGGTCACGGTAGAGGTCGATCCTGTCCGCGTCGAGTCCCGGCTGTCGAGCGGAGAGATGTCCTGCCCGTCGTGCTCGGACGGGGTGTTGGCGGGGTGGGGTTTCGCCCGGTCCCGCCCGGTGGTGGGCGTAGTCACCCCGGTGCGCCCGCGACGAGCTCGCTGCCGGGGGTGCGCGGTGACGCACGTGCTGCTGCCGGTGACGTTGTTGCTGCGCAGGGCGTATCTCGCGGAGTTGATCTGGACGGCGTTGGTGGCGAAGGCCCGCGGGAGCGGGCATCGCCCGATCGCGCAGCGGTTGGGCATCCCGGGGTCGACGGTGCGCGGCTGGTTGCGGGCGGCGGCGGCCCGCGCGGATGCGGTGCGCAGCTGGTTCCTCACGGTCGCGGTCACGGCGGGTGTCGATGTCACGGTGCCGAGGGCATCGGATTCCGTGTGGGGCGACGTCCTCGCCGCGGTGGACGCGGCGCGGACCGCGATCACCGCGCGCTTCGGGAGTGCCGCGGTCCTCGGCGCGGTGACGGCCGCGCAGGTCGCGGTCGCGGCCAGTGCTGGTCGGCTTCTCTCACCAGGATGGCCGCCGGCCCCGAGATCGGATTCTGCAACACCAGTTGACCCTGCCACAGAGGAGGGTGATGCGTCATCGTCGCGGGTGTGACTGCCCGGCAACAGGTTCGGGCAGCATGAGCACCGGACGAAGGGGAGAAACTCGTTGCCTACCGACGATGAGAAACGACGTGAGCGAAGCCATGCGGTCGGGTTGTTCCGCTACCAACTGATCTGCCCGGCCCTCGATACCGGGTTGTCGACGAAGGCCCGGGGCCGGCTGGTGCGAGAGATCGCAAGCCGCGAACACACCGACCCGTTCGGGGCGAAGGTGAGGTATTCGCGGGACACCCTCGACCGCTGGATCCGCCGCTACCGGGCCGGCGGCTTCGAAGAATTGATTCCCTCCCCGCGGGCGCGGTCGCCGCGGACCGACACCGCCACCCTCGAGTTGGCTGCCGCGCTGAAACGGGAGAACCCGGCCCGCACCGCCGCCCAGGTCGGGCGGATTATGCGGGCCTCGTCCGGCTGGGCGCCGTCGGAATCGACGCTGCTGCGCCACTTTCACCGGCTGGAGTTGATCGGCCCCGCCGCCGGGGACTCCCCGACGGTGTTCGGTCGGTTCGAGGCGGAAAACCCGAACGATCGGTGGACAGGGGACGCCCTGCACGGGCCGAGGATCGGCGGCCGCAAAACGTATCTGTTCGCGTTCCTCGACGATCATTCCCGGTTGATCACCGGCTACCGGTTCGGGTTCTCCGAGGACACCGTCCGTCTCGGGGTCGCGTTGGAACCGGCGCTGGCGGCGCGCGGCGTCCCGGCATCGGTCTACGTCGACAACGGATCGGCGTTCGTCGATGCGTGGCTGCTGCGGGCATGCGCGAAACTCGGCATCCGGTTGGTGCATTCGACCCCGCACCGCCCGCAGGGCCGCGGGAAGATCGAACGGTTCTTCCGCACCGTCCGGGAGCAGTTCCTCGTCGAGGTCGCCGACACCACCGCCGAGGACCTCACCGCCGCGGGTATCAATCACCGAACCGCATTGTTGGAGCTCAATCGGTTGCTGACCGGGTGGATCGAAACCGAATACCACCGGCGGACGCACTCGGAAACCGGGCAGAGTCCACTCGTGCGGTGGGAGGCCGGCTGGTCCCGGCTGGGGCGGACACCGGCGATGCCGACGGCCGCCGATCTGACCGAGGCGTTCCTGTGGTCGGAATATCGGACGGTGACCAAAACGGCGACGGTGTCGTTGCACGGCAACACCTACCAGGTCGATCATGCCCTGGCCGGGCGGAAGGTGGAGTTGGTGTTCTCTCCGTTCGACATGGAGACCGTCGAGGTCCGCTACCGCGACGCCTCCCACGGGCGGGCGGTGCCGCACACCATCACCCGGCACGTGCACCCGAAAGCCCGGCCCGAAACACCGGAACCGCCGGCACCGGTTGTCACGGGTATCGACTATCTGGCGTTGACGGCGCACCTGCACCACGAGCAGGTGCGCAGCGATCGGCGGATCGGGTATCACGCCCTATACGGACCCACCGACAACGACAACGACAACGACAACGACGACGGTGGCGGTGGGCAGATTCCCGGGCAGCTGAGCATCGACGACCTCACCGATAGTCTCGCCGACGGGTCCACCGATCACCACGGGCGGCCGGCATGAGTATCCAACGCCTGCAGTCGTACTACGGGTTCACGAGGATGCCGTTCGGCCGCGGTCTGGCACCGGCGATGTTGCACCGGCACCCCGGCCACGCCGAAGCCGTCGCTCGCATCTCCTGGTGCGTCGATCAACACGCGCTCGGGGTGATCACCGGGGAGGTCGGCGCCGGGAAAACCGTCGCCATCCGCGCCGCGACCTCCGCGTTGGACCCGGCCCGACACGTCGTGATCTACCTGCCGAACCCGTCGGTGGGGGTGCGGGGAATGCTGCATCACATCGTCACCGCACTGGGCCGGGTGCCGAGTTTCTACACCGCGACACTTGCGCCGCAAGCCGCCGAAGCACTGGCCGCCGAATACGCCGAGCGGGGCCGCACGCCCGTGGTCGTGATAGACGAGGCACATCTGCTCGACAACGCGCAGATGGAAGCGATCCGGATGCTGACCAACCACGACATGGATTCGGGATCGCCGTTCGCGGCACTGCTGGTCGGGCAGCCGACGCTACGGCACCGACTGCGGCTCGGAGTACTCGCCGCGCTGGACCAGCGGATCGCGGTGCGCTACGCGCTGGCCGGGATGAGCCCGCCGGATTCGGCGGACTACATCACCCATCACTGCAAGATCGCCGGCCGCACGGATCCGTTGTTCTCCGACGACGCGGTCACCCTGATTCACAATGCAGCACGGGGATATCCGCGGGCGGTGAACAACCTGGCGGTGCAGGCATTGACGGCGGCGTTCGCCGCGAAAGCATCCATCGTCGACGAGAAGTCCGCACGGGTGGCCGTCACCGAAAGTGGCCACGATTGAGTCACTGATCGTGCGACGTCACCACGCCGACGATGCCGTCACCATTCCGACGAAGGCCCTCCCCGCAACCGCGGGCAGGGCCCTTCTCATATCGGCATCACCGTCATCGACAGTGACGCCATCGTCGGCACGTTCAGCGACGGACAACA
>NZ_JAAOQS010000222.1:0-3275 GCF_011603105.1 Rhodococcus sp. A14
GTCCGGGGCCCGCGCCCCCACCCCACCGGCCCCGGAGACCCGGTTCCGCCCGCCGACACCGCCCCGGACGCTGGTGCACCGCGGCCGGTTGCTCGATCTGCTCCGGGCCGGGCAGCGGCGACGCCTGAGCGTCATCCACGCGCCGACCGGCTTCGGCAAGACCACGCTCGCCACCCAGTGGAGCGAGGTGCTGGCCGGGGAGGGGCTGGCCGTCGCCTGGCTGACCGTCGACCGCGACGACAACAATGTGGTCTGGTTCCTCGGACACCTGCTGGAGGCGATCCGGCGGGTGCGCCCCGCCCTGGCCGAGGACCTCGAGCAGGCGCCCGAACAGCACGGCGACGAGGCCGACCGATACGTGCTGACCGCGCTGATCAACGAGATCCACGCGGCCGGCGAACGCGTCGTGCTCGTCATCGACGATTGGCACCGCATCGGCGCCGCCGCGACCCTCGCGGCGATGGAATTCCTCCTCGACAACGCCTGCCACCACCTGCAGGTCGTCGTCACCACCCAGAGTCGCTCCGGCCTCCCCGTGAGCCGGATGCGGGTGCGCGACGATCTGGTCGAGATCGACTCGACCGACCTGCGTTTCGACGCCGCCGAAGCTCACGCCCTGCTCGTCGACCTGGGTGGCTTGATTCTCGAGCAGGACGACGTCGACGAGCTGACCGCGACAACCGAGGGGTGGGCGGCGGGCCTGCAGCTGGCGTCGTTGTCGCTCCGCGACAGCGACGACCCCGAACAGCTCATCGAGTCACTGTCCGGACGGCACCGCGCCATCGGCGAATACCTCACCGAGAACGTGCTGGACACCCTGGATCCGGACATGCTCGACTTCCTGCTCGCGACCTCGGTTGCCGAACGCCTCCATGGTGACCTGGCCGCCGCGCTCGCCCACGTCGACCACGGACAGATCATGCTCGAGCGGGCCGAGGAACAGGATCTGTTCCTGCGCGCGATCGACGACAACCGGGAGTGGTTCCGCTACCACCCACTGTTCGCCCAGTGCCTGCAGCAACGGCTCGAACGCGAGCACCCCGAGCGGATCACCGAACTCCACCGCATCGCCTCGGAGTGGTTCGCCGATCGCAAGCTGATCAGTGAGGCGGTCGACCATGCCCTGGCCGCCGGTGACCAGGAACGGGCCGTGGAGTTGGTCGAACGCGGGGGGACCTATCTGCTCGAGCACGCCCAGATGTCCACCCTGCTCGGACTCGTCGCGAAACTCCCGCCACGAATTGTGGTGTCTCGCCCTCTATTGCAGCTCGCAGTGGCGTGGGCGAACATCCTGCTGCATCGTGCTGAGCCCACACAGAAAGCACTCGAACTGGTTGAGTCCACACTCGGCGACGGCTCGGCCACCGCCGCCGAGATCGCCGAGCTACGGGCCGAGGCCGACGTGGTGAAGGCCGCGGTGGCATGTCGCGCCGACCGGGTGGAGGGCATCGACGAACTGGTCGGGGCCGCACTGGCGCGGCCGGACTCGTTCCGGCCCTTTGTCGTTTCCTCGGCCGCGGGCACAGCCACCTTCGCCGCGATCTACCGGTTCGATTTTGCCGAGGCGCTCCGACGGCAGCAGTGGGCCGCCCCCTACAACGCTCGGAACATCGGTCCGAACGGGGCGATGACCGGCCACTGTCTTGTGGGAATCGTCGCCAACGAACGCCTCGACATCCACCAGGCCCAGGACAGCTTCCGAACGGCCCTGCGGATTGCCCGGCGATCGGGTGGGAGCCATTCCTTCTCCGCTCGGCTCGCCGGGTCGCTGCTCGGCGAACTGCTCTCTGAGCAGGGCAGGCTCGACGAGGCGGAACGACTGCTCGACGAGGGCTGCAAGCTCGGCGCCGGCAGTGGCATGGTCGATTTCAAACTCGCCCGCTACGCTGCCGGAGCCCGGATCAAGGCGCTGCGCGGCGACCGAACCACGGCTGCGCAGCGACTCGACGAGGGTGCCCGGGCAGCCGCGTCGTTGCACCTTCCGCGGCTGCGGGCCCGAATCGAAAACGAACGGATCAGGCTGGGTCTTCCCCCGACTGCCGGGCTCGAACCACCGCCGCTGGCCGAGTACACGACGCGCCGGCGCCCGGTCGACGGCATCGACGCGATCACCGCGCAGCTCGAGGAGGAGACCGCCATCAGGCTGCTGGCCGCGGCAGACTCCCCCGAACCCACCCGAATCGCCTGCACCTGGGCGCAGGAATGGGTGAACATGCTCGACGGCTCGGGACGGCGGCGGGCCCTGCTGCAGGCCAAACGCCTGCTCATCGTCGCCCTGGCCGCGGCAGAGCGCACAACCGAGGCAAAGGGGCTACTCGCCGCGGTCACCACGCAGTGCGCCGAGCTCGGAATGACCCGGTACCTGCTCGACAGTCCGATCCGCGTCCGCGAACTCGTCGCCGACCTGCGCGACGACTCGCTCGCCGGGCGGTGCCCACCCGAATGGGCGCCCGTCCCAACGTCCTTCCTCACCGACATGCTGACCACGGACACCACCGTCGACGTGGCGTGAGACGCACTGCCCGCGCCGCCTACGCCAAGCCCCACTCCCAACCGTGCCGTGATAGCCAATTCATTCTGATCACGCCCTTTGAGTGCGAGTCGGTTCCGATCGGTTCAGAGTCTGGTCGTGCGACTCTGCTCGAGACATCGCAAAAAGCCGGGATGGCTCTGTCAACTCGATCTGGCCCCACCTTGTCGGCTCGAGTTGGCCCCAGCCGACCCTTACTCGTGAGGGTGTGACGGCTTGAAGTGGCCCCACCCCGATGCGGTGAACTGGGCGTTCTGGGTTGGTCGAATGTCCGGGCTGGACGCCGCGACGTCGACGGTGTTGTCCGTCGCCGGCGTGGTCTCCGGTTAGCTCGCGGCTTGGGCTGCTGCCCTGGTTTGAGCGAGCCGGTAGCTGTCGGTGCCGGTTTCGATGATCGCGCCGCCGAAGGTGAGTCGGTCGACGATGGCCGCGCAGAGTCTCGGGTCGGTGAACGTCCGGGTCCAACCTGAAAATGACTGGTTGGACGCAATCGCCACGGAGTTCTTCTCCTCGCGTTCGGTCAAAACTTGGAACAACAACTCGGCACCGCGTTTGTCGAGTTCCATGTAGCCGAGCTCGTCAATGCAGAGCAGATCCACCCGCCCGTAGCGGGCGATGGTCTTGGCGAGCAGTTTCTCGTCGGCGGCCTCGACGAGTTCGTTGACCAGTTTCGTCGCCAGGGTGTAGCGGACCCGGAAGCCGGCCTCGGCGGCGGCGGTGCCCAAACCGATCAGCAGGTGCGATT
>NZ_JAAOQS010000223.1:0-3245 GCF_011603105.1 Rhodococcus sp. A14
ATCCCCCCACCGCCGAGATCCCCACCGGCTCATGGCCTTCGCGGCTGGATGGTCGCACAGAGAATCGGGAGCAATGCTGCACCTCACGCGACCGAAATTTCGGCCTGAGCATCGTGGAAGGCTCGCTCGATCTCGACCGAAATCCGGCCGCGGGAGGACACCACATGGCCCGCCCCGATCGCCCACTCACGAATCTCCCTCGAAGACTTCTTCGCCGGAGCCTTACTCACCTCTTCCCTCTTCGCCGGCGCCTTCGCCGCGACCGCCTTCTTCACGGCCTTCTTCTCCGCAGTTGCCTTCGCCGCAACTGTCTTCTTCCCCGCCTTCCTTGTCGAGGCCGTCTTCGTCGCAACTACCTTCTTCTCCGCCGGAGCCTTGCCCGCCGCTACCCTCTTGACCGGAGCCGCCGCCACAGCCGTCTTCCTGGCAGCTGTCTTCTTCGCTGCCGCCTTCTTTACCGGCGCCGGTTTAGCCTCCGCCTTCTTCGCCTGAGCGTCATGGAAAGCTTGCTCAATCTCGGCCGGAATCCTTCCGCGGGAGGATACCTCGCGGCCATCCGCGATCGCCCAGGCACGAATCTCCTTGTTCGTCGTTGTCGCCGGACCTATATTCCCTACTGCCTTTTTCACCGGCACCTTCGCCGCGACCGGCTTCTTCCCGGTCGCCTTCTTCGCAGCCGTCTTCGCCGCGCCTATCGTTTTCTCCGCCGGAGCTTTGCTCGCCGCTGTCGCCTTGACCGGAGCCGCCGCGGCGGTCTTCTTGGCAGCTGTCTTCTTCGCTGCCGTCTTCCTTACCGGCGCCGCTTTGACCTGAGTCTTCTTCGCCTGAGCGTCATCGAAGGCTCGCTCGATCTCGGCCGGAATCCTGCCACGGGAGGACACCTCCAAACCCTCCCCGATCGCCCACTCACGAATCTCCCTGTTCGTCGTCTTCGCCGGACCCTTGCTCGCCGCCCGCTTTGCGGGGGCTTTTTCCCCGAGCACCTTCTTTACGGCCTTCTTCCTCACCGCTGCAGTCTCCGCGATTGCCTTCTTCGAGGCCTTCTTCTTCACCGGCGCCGGTTTGACCTGAGCCTTCTTCGCTTGAGCGGCATCGAATGCTTGCTCGATCTCGGCCGAAATCCGGCCGCGGGACGACACCTCCAATCCCTCCCCGATCGCCCACTCACGAATCTCTTTGGTCGTCTTTTGCGCCGAACCTGCTGAACCCCTCGGTGATACCGCCATACTTTTCTCCCTATTCGCCGGGCAATCGTCGATCGCACACAGTAGCGGCATTTCGGCCCTCTCACCGCCAGCAAATCGAAACGGCAAGTAATCACACGCGGGCCGCCCTGATTCCCGAGGACCCGTGCCATCACCCTTGTCGTCCAGCAGAAACATACAGAGCACCCTCTGGCGACGGTGCCGACTCCTGCAGGACCACTGCGGCCACACAGGCCAGGAACTTCTTCCGCCGCGAGAATGACGAATGCGAATATTATTGCACTGCATCCAATTACAACGACCAGCGGTCAGCCCAGCAGGACCTTCGCACATGCACCGAAGGCCACGAGACTGCCATGACACGAAACGCAGCTCAAGAACGAACAGCGGCGGGAAAGTGTCGAGCCCGCAACCACGGCAGGGAGGAAAGCGAGAGGGCCACACCGGAGACCCCATTCTCGCAATAGACCGCCGATCCCAACACCAGTTACGACACTGCGTCATGGCGCGGGATGCGCATCCAACCGTCCGTGACCGTTCTCGAGGACGGGGCTACGGAAGTCGGGCGCCGCCCGCCCCCACGTATTTCAGGTGGTGGACCTCGCCTGGGACCTTGACGACCTCGTCGCAGGTGCTCGGGGCGGTCAGCACGTCGTGGGATTCGGCGATGGTGAGTGCGGCCGAGTCGAGGGCTCCGCGGTCGAGCAGCATCAGGGGCGAGGTCGGCGGGGTTGTTGCGGCAGCGGTAGATCACCCCGTCGGCGCCGGGGTCGGCGCCGAGGATCTGATGGCAGGTGGTGCGGGACCAGGTGTAGGCGCCACGGTCACAGCCGACCAGGGTCCCGGACAGGTTCAGCGATCGGAGATCGCCGTCCAGCAGCGAGGTGACCGTGATGTCGCGGCCGAGGACCATCCAGGTGTGTCTTGCCGGCGAACCGCTTGCGGCGCACGATCCCTGACCGGGGGATGGGGATGTCGCGGAGGATGCCTTCCGCGACCGCTCCGGCCTGGGACAGTGCCACGTACAGGTATCCACCGTGGGAGTCGTCGATCGGCTCGAACCGCCCCTGCAGCGGGTCACCGAGCGTACGGATACCTGTGGCATTGAACGAGTTCGGTGGGTACGGGGATCCAGTACCCGAGATCCGGTGCAGTCCGGTGCCCGCGGGAATCACCCGGGTCTGCGGGGGCCGGCCGTTGTAGCGCTCAGTCACCGGTGTCAGTCCATGCCCATCTGCTCGGCCGCCACCATCAGCTCCACCTCGGCCTCCGTCAGCATGTGCACGGCAAGGCGGTCCACCGGCCGCTGGTCACCGATCAGTGGGTTCTCGGTGAACCACCAGTCCAGGGTCCCCCACGGGTCGAGGTCGCATTCCATCAGCCGGTTCGCGTGCTCGGCGACGGGGCGGATTTGTTTGCGCTCGCGGTCGAACTGGAACAGCGGATACCGGTACTGGTTGCCGACCTTCAGGCCGAGGAGTTGATGAGCCTTCCGCTTGGCGTTGGCCAGGGCCCGATTCACATTCCCGGACGGGGAGAGGATCTCGGAGACCTCCGTCGAGGAGATCGCGTCGCCCGACAGGGAGAGCGGGGACGCGTAGGTGAGGTTGCCGGTCGCGGTCTCCAATTCGACCTGTCCATGCGGATCGGTGCCTGCTGTGACGGTCGGGGCCGGATCGGCGAGACCCCGTTCGGTGCGCGGCGCCCGGTCACCCGCGCCGCCTTCGGTGCGGGCGGCGCGGGTGGCGCGGGGTAGCCGCTGCAGTTGGATGGTGACCACGTCGGTATCGCTGGTGTCGAACAACGCCCGCATCACCACACCGCCGGTGTCGGCGAGATCGGCGGCGTCCAATGCGGTGCGGAACGCGTCGGTGAGCCAATCCAGCGCCAGCCCCGTCGCCCGGAGATCGAACCGAAGCTCGAAGTCGACCTCGATGCCGCCGGCCGGGCGCCGCGACGCACCCTCGAACGAGGACACCACACGGGTGATCTCCCGCTGCCACTCCTGCGCACTCCTCGGGTGCTCCCGAACCTGCGTCC
>NZ_JAAOQS010000224.1:0-3245 GCF_011603105.1 Rhodococcus sp. A14
GGCGGAATCGGGTGGAGGGGGCGGGCGGCGTCCCTGTCGTCGCTGCATCGTTCCGGCCGGCCGTCGTCATCGGGCCGGACCTGCCCGACGCAGTCCTGGTCGAGGCGCCGCGGCGATGTTCGTCCTGGGTCTGCGTTCCGAGGTCGGTGGGTAGGGCCATCTCGTCGGCGGGCAGGCCGTTGCGAAGTTGGGCTTCGCGCAGTTCCTCCCCGAACTCGGCGGCAGTCGACGCACGATCGTCTGGCTCCCGGGACATCGCCCTCTCGATCGCGGCACATACGTCGGCGGGTATGTCCTCCCCACGCAATTCCGGCACCGGGTGAGAGGTGATCCGCAGGAATTGGGCCATCACCTGCTCGCCGCTGCGTCGCTCGAACGCGGCATGCCCGGTGATCGCGCAAAACAGCGTCGCTCCGAGGCCGTACACGTCCGACGCCGGGGTGGGGGGCCGGCCCCCGAGCACCTCGGGTGCGGTGAACGCCGGTGAGCCGACCACCGCGCGCGTCGAGGTCTCGAAGCCACCCGCGATGCGTGCGATCCCGAAATCGGTCAACTGCGGTTCCCCGTAGTCCGTCAGCAGGATGTTCGCGGGCTTGACGTCCCGATGTACGGTGCCGATCCGGTGCGCGGTCTCGAGCGCGCCCGAGATCTTCACACCGAGTCGAACCGCCTCCCGCCACTCGATCGGGCCCGTGCGGTGGATCCGTGTCGCCAGCGAACCGTGCGGGTGGTAGTGCATCACAATGTACGGTTGCCCGCTGGTGGTGGCGCCGACCTGCAGAATGTTGGCGATGTTCGGGTGCCCGGACAGCCGGCCCATAGCCCGTTGCTCACGAATGAACCGCTCGAGGTTGTCCGGATCCAGATCGGCGGTGAGAACCTTCACTGCGACGGTGCGGTCGAGGGATGGCTGCAGGCAGCGGTAGACGACGCCGAAGCCACCCCGACCGACCTCCCGGGCATCGTCGAACCCCGCCGCGGCCAACTCCGTGGCGATATCCGGGGTCAGATCACGCTGTGTCGCCGTTGGATCGTATTCGGCCACGGCCGACCTCGATCCCGTGCCTCGGTGTCCGCAATCGCGGTGTCATGCACATCACCTCTCCAGCGTTAATGCGAGCATAACCCCGATCCGAACTCTCGAATCGTCGGTGAATAGTTAATTCGAGCGGCTCACGCGGTTAGCCGGGGGCCCAGGTCGAGGTCGCTGGTCCGTCGAGGCAAGATCGAGTAGCGCTCGCACTGTTTCCCACGGCTGCGGTGCCGCCGCAACCCTCGGTGATGCCGACCAGGGCGGCTGAGCTATTCCCGACCGGACTATAAGAAATCGGGAGTCGTTGTGCCCGCATCGATTTAGGTTTCCTTTGGCGGCTCGCGGGACTCGTGCAGACCTCCGCGCTGCTCGTGGGTGGTTGAGCAATACGATTCCGAATCCTGACCTGCTTCATCGTCGTTCTAGAGACGGCCCATCACCGGCGTCCACTCGACGATGCGATGGTCCGGTACCAGGCCGTGGATGACGAAGGGATCGTGCGTGAAGAGCTGTGCGACCGTGTCGCTCGTATCGGACTCGACGAGGATGAAGGCACCGCTGTCATCGGCGTACGGACCGCAGGCGACGACTGTCTGGCGGTCGACCAGTTCGGAGAGCCATGCTCGGTGTGCCGATCGGTACGTGTCACGGCCTGCGGCGGTGTGGGCTGAGTAGGTGTATTCGACGACGAAGAGCGGCATGGTTTTCTGATTCCTCGGGGTTGCCTCAGGGGGTGGATGCAGCAGTCGAGCGGCACACTGCGGTGCGCAGTGTGCCGCTTCATGTCGGTGTCAGCCGAGCAGTTCGTAGATCAGCAGTCCGGACAGGGACAGGATCGAGAGGAATCCCAGAGCGCCGATGATGTTCTTCCACCAGGTGTTGCGGAGGTTGCCCATCAGCTGACGGTTGTTGCTCATCACGAAGAGCAGGAGCCCGAGGAACGGTGCGATCAGCACGGTCAACGCCTGGGCGAAGATGATCAGCTGGACAGGGGATTTCGTGAACAGGATCGTGATCAGGAGTCCGAAGCCGAGGATCACGGCGCTGGTGCGTTTGGCTGTCGGTGTGCTGGGGGACGGTCCTTTTCCGAGCGCGTCGGAGAGCATGGTGCCTCCGGCGGTGGCGTTGGCGACCATCGCGGAGAACGCGGCCCCGGACAGCCCGAGCGCGAAGATCGTCGATCCGATCGGGCCGGCGATGGGTTCGAAGATCTTGGCCAGCCCTGCGAGGGTGGTTGCTTCGGTGTTCTGCCGGCCGAGGACGGCGGCGGCAACGATGATCACGAGAGAGGTCATGATGCCGGGTGCCACGATGCCCGGGATGGTGTCGGCGATGGTGGTTTGCCGGTATTCGGCCGCGGTGCGCTTACGTTCGTGGGTGCCGTAGGACGTGAAGAAAGCTGCGTTGAGGGAGAAGTTGGTGCCGACGAGGGCGACGACGAGCAGTTGTCCACCCGGCGGGATGCTCGGGACGAGTCCGTGCACGGCCTGGAACCAGTCGGGCTGGGCGATGACGGCGCTGAAGACGAAGGTGGCCGCGAGGAGAGCGACGATCACCAGCAGGACGCGTTCGACGGTTCGATAGACGTTGCGGAACAGCAGGATCAGTCCGACGAAGACTGTGCAGACGGCGGACCACACTATCGGGGACCCGCCGAAGACCATCGACAATCCCAGGCCGGATCCGACGGCGTTGCCCACGGAGAAACACAGGGTGATGATGAAGACTCCGACGCCGGCGGAGACGCCGACGCGTCGGCCCAGGACGTCCTTGACCGAGCTGATCATGGACACGGGGGTGCGGATGCCGAGGCGGACGCTCATGTCGGCGTAGACCAGCATGAAGATCGTCGAGACGGCGATCACCCAGATCAGGGAGTAGCTGTACTCGCTGCCGGCCTGGACGGCACTGGCGAGGTTGCCGGGCCCGAACTGCCACGCTCCGGCGATGAATGCGGGACCGGCCATGGCCAGGGTTCGAACCCAGTACCGGCGCTGGGGCCGGACGCGACCTCCGGGCGGCGGAGGGGTGCCTGCGACCACTGAACCGCCTCCGACGGGATCGGCTGATGTGCGAGATGGCTGACTCATCGATGAGCCTACTTTCTGGTGTTCGAACCGCAGACGAGGAGTGTGGCGCAACTGACGATGGGGCATCCGACGCTGCCGGCTCGGAAGGGCGAACGGAACCCGCGGCCGGGAGTGGGTGGGCC
>NZ_JAAOQS010000225.1:0-3212 GCF_011603105.1 Rhodococcus sp. A14
CCCCACCCTCCCGGACGTACTCAGCACGATCGGGCAACTACCGAAACCGGTGATCGCCGCCATCCACGGCTTCGCCCTCGGCGGCGGCCTCGAACTCGCCCTCGCCTGCCAGTACCGCATCGCCCACCCCGACGCGAAGCTCGGCCTCCCCGAGGTCAACGTCGGCCTGATCCCCGGGTCCGGCGGCACCCAGCGCTTGCCCCGACTGATCGGCGCCGTGGCCGCGCTGCGCATGATTCAGCGGGGAGTGCCGGTCACCGGCACCGAGGCCGCCGACCTCGGCCTGGTCGACGCCTGCGTTGACGGCGACCCGATCACCGCCGCCCTCGACTTCCTCCGCACCCAGGTCGACACCGGCACCCCGGGGCCGGTCGTCGACGCGCTGCCACCGGCCGCCGCGACCGGCATCGACTTCGATGCCGCCCGCCGCACGGTGCGTCCGAGCACCCGCAACGGCCGCGCCCAGCTCGCCGCCATCGACGCCGTCGAGACCGCCACTCGGCTCCCGATCGCCGATGGGCTGGCCGCCGAACGCGCAACCTTCCTGCGCCTGCTGAACAGCCCCGACGCCGCGGGCCTGCGGCACGTCTTCCTCGCCGAGAAGACCGCCGCGAAGGCCACCGACATCCCCGCCGACACCGTGCCCCGCCCGATCGGTCGGGTCGCGGTCATCGGTGCCGGCACCATGGGCAGCGGCATCGCGATGGCATTCGCCAACGGCGGCCTCCCGGTCACCGTCATCGAGCAGAACCAGGACGCCCTCGACCGCGGCTTGGCCCGGATCCGCAGCACCTACGAAACCTCCGCCGCGAAGGGCAGACTCACCGAAACCCAGGCGCGTGAGCGGACCGCGTTGATCGAGCCGAGCCTGCATTTCGACGCCGTCACCGGCGTCGACCTCGTGGTCGAGGCGGTTTTCGAGGACATGGGCGTCAAGAAGGAGGTGTTCGGCAAGCTCGATGCGCTCTGCACACCCGGGACCATCCTGGCGTCGAACACCTCCCGACTGGATCTCGACGAGATCGCCCGTGCCACCTCCCGCCCGCAGGACGTGATCGGGCTGCACTTCTTCAGCCCCGCCAACATCATGAAGCTCGTCGAGGTCGTCCGTGGGAAGGCGACCGGTGACGACGTCGTCGTGACCGGTCTGCGCCTGGCCAAGGCGATCGGGAAGATCCCGGTGCTGTCGAAGGTGTGCGAGGGGTTCATCGGCAACCGCATGCTCACCCCCTATCGCCGCGAAGCGGAGTTCCTCCTCGAGGAAGGCGCCACCCCGCAGCAGATCGACACCGCGCTGCAGAACTTCGGCATGGCGATGGGACCGTGTGCGATGTCGGATCTGGCCGGTCTCGACATTGCCTGGGCCGCCCGCAAGCGGCTGGCCCCCAGTCGGCCGAAGCATCTGCGGTATTCGCGGGTCGCCGACATCCTCTGTGAGAACGGACGGTTCGGGCAGAAGAGCGGCGCCGGGTACTACCGGTACGAGAAGGGCAGCCGCACCCCGATCCCGGACGCGGCCGTCGACGAGATCATCCGCGCCTGCGCCGCCGAGGACGGGATCGAGCGCCGCACGATCACCGACGAGGAGATCGTCGAGCGTTGCATCCTCGCCCTCGTCAACGAAGGCGCCACACTGCTCGGTGAAGGAATCGCCCAACGTGCCTCCGATATCGACGTCGTCTACGTCGACGGCTACGGATTCCCCGCCTATCGCGGGGGTCCGATGCAGTACGCGACCACCCTCGGCCTCGACGCCACCCTCGGCAAGATCCGCCACCTCGAGAAGATCCACGGCGAAACCTGGACGCCGGCACCGCTCCTCGAGCAACTTGTCGCCGTCGGCCGCACCAGCTTCTAGACCTCGGGCACAACGGGTGCCGCTCTTCCACGATGGAAGGGCGGCACCCGTCGGACCCTCACGGACCAACCACCATGGCGGGCAATAGTTTGCCTTCTCAGGAGACGAGCGCCGCGGCGATCGCCCAGTCGTAGAAACTCGACACCGCCACAGCACTCGCCAACGCCCCGCCCTCCCGAGCCGGGCTGCCCCAGGTCCAGTCGCTGGGACTTGGGTGCGCCACGGTGCTGCAGCCCATGAAGCGTGCGGTCAGTCCACGCAGACGTACCGCAGGAGTGTCCACCGTGGCGGCCGACGGGCCTCGAGGTCATCGACCGGGGGCGATCATCCGTTCCTCGGCATCGATTTTCAGGGCCCGCATCTTGCGGTACAGGGTGGTGCGGCCGATGCCCAGAATCTTGGCGGCGCGCGCCTTGTTGCCGTCGGCTTCGCGCAGGGCGCCCTTGATGGTCTCGCGCTCGGCCTGCTCGTAGCGACTCAGCGAGGACCAGGACGTCTGATGCATGTCGGCCGGCAGGTCCTTGGTCTGTATCAGGCCGCTGCGAACCGGCTGGGGCAGGGCGGTGAGGAGCCGGGCCAACTCAGCGACGTTGCCGGGCCAATGCCAGGCCAACAGGCACTGGAGCGCAGCGGGGGAGAACCGCAATGCCGGCGCGCCCGGGAAGAGCTCGGCAGCAACCTCGCGCACGACGGCGGGCAGCTCGTCGCGCAGTTCCGTGAGGGAGGGGACGCGTACCGCCGCCGGACCGGCGTCTGCACCGCCGTTGTCTGCATCGCCGGTGCGTTCGGTGAGGATGACCCGGGCACCCGCGGGGACTCCGGGGCGAGGGATCATGGCGAAGTCCCCCAGACGCGCACGCAGGTCGCCGGTGAGATCGTCTCCTCCCACCACGACGATCCCGCGACCGTCGCGCAACGCGGCTTCCCCGCGAGCCCGGACCGCGTCATCCGCGGCGAGGTCGCGGGCGGCGACGACCTCGGGCTCCTGGCTGGTGTGCCGGCGCAGCCATCTCGAGGCCTGGTGGCGTTTGCCGCTGCCAGGGTCTCCGACGACGCGAATGAGCCCGTCGACGTCAGCGGATGCGGTGAGCTGCCGTTGCACGTCGCCGTACGGGGTCGGCCGGGTCAGATGGGACGCCACACCGTCCAGCACACCGGCGCCGGCAGTGGCGGCCACCGTTTTCGGATTGTGACCAACAGAGACCTGACCGGGTGCCACCGGCTCGATGAACTCCAGCGCGAAGATCGCGTCCTGACCGGCGCGGCCGAGGCGCCGGACCATGGCCTCGGTGCCGAGCGTGGGCAGCTCGAGCTGCAGTTCGTCCTGATCCCAGCGGTGGCGGCGTAGCTTTTC
>NZ_JAAOQS010000226.1:0-3211 GCF_011603105.1 Rhodococcus sp. A14
CGTCGGTGGTGGTGGTGTTGGGGGAGTTGCCGGTGACGGCGAGTGGGAAGTTGGATCGTGCCGCACTCCCCGCACCCGCCGTGGCGCGCGGACCCCACCGCGCGCCACGAACAGCGGCGGAACACACACTGGCGTCGGTGTTCGCCGAAGTCCTCGGGCTCGACCAGGTCGGGTTGGACGAATCGTTCTTCGCGCTGGGCGGCGACAGCATCCTGTCGATCCGGCTGGTGTCCCGTGCCAAGGCACGAGGATTGGTGTTCACGCCGCAGCAGGTGTTCGAGCACCGGACCGCGGCCGCGCTCGCGGCGGAATCGGCGATCGCGGACGCTGAGACCACAGTTACGCTCGCCGAACTCGCGGGCGGCGGCATCGGTACGTTCCCGCCGACCCCGGTGGTCCGGTACCTGATCGAGCGCGGCGGGCACTTCGAGCGGTTCAGCCAGAGCGTGCTGCTCGACCTCCCGGGCGGCATCGACTCGGGCCGGCTCCTCGCGACCGTCACCGCGGTGCTCGCGCGACACGACATGCTGCGGTCACGGCTCTGTAAGGACGCAAACGGGCAGTGGCAGATGGAGACTCGTGCCGCGACCGAGATCGACACCGACTCACTGGTCCGTCGCATCGTCGTCGACCCGGGGTCCGATCCCGGCACGCTGGCAGACCTGATCGCGGCCGAGCACCAAGCGGCCGTGGAGCGATTGCGCCCGTCCGACGGGGTGGTCGTCCAGTTCGTCTGGCTCGACCCGGAGTCCGCCGCCGGGCACCCGGCACGGACCGGACGATTGATCGTGGTGGCACACCACCTCGCGGTCGACGGGGTGTCGTGGCGGATTCTGCTGCCCGACTTCGCAGCTGCCTGGTATCAGATCAGTTCCGGGAGCGTACCGGCCCTCCCGGAACCGGCGACGTCGATGCGCCGGTGGGCGCACGCGCTGGCCGAAGAAGCCGTCCGCAGCGACAGGGCCGCCGAGCTGGGGTGGTGGCAGAACGTCGTCGCCGGACCCGACCCGCTGATCACCGAACGCCCCCTCGATCCGGGCCTGGACCTCGCGACCGCGTTGCAGGACGTGAGTGTCGAGACCTCCCGCGACGACACGTCCGTTCTGCTCACACGCCTCCCGGAGCTGTATCACGGGGGTGTCCTCGACGTCCTGCTGACGGCGCTGGCGGTGGCGGCGTCGAGGTGGCGAGCGGAGCGGGGGATCCCGGGAACGTCGATGCTGATCCGGCTGGAAGGGCACGGCCGGGAGCAGCAGGTGGTGCCCGGTGCCGACCTGTCCCGCACGGTCGGCTGGTTCACGACGGTCTTCCCCGTGCGCGTCGATCTCCGCGGCATCGACCTCGACAACGCACTCGTCGGCGGCCACGACATCGGCAGCGCCGTGAAGCGCGTGAAAGAACAGCTCCGGGAAGTCCCCGACATGGGCATCGGTTACGGACTGCTCCGCTACCTGAACCCGGACACCGCGGGCAGCCTGCCGGGAACGGAACCGGGGCAGATCAGTTTCAACTATCTCGGTCAGGTTCCGGATTCGGCGGACGGTGACACCGCGGTCGGCTGGAGTCCCGCCGACGGGTTCGGCGACCTGCGGTACGTCCCGGACCCCGACATGCCGGCGTCCGCCGCCGTCGAGGTCAACGCGATCGTGATCGGCGGACGACTCCGGGTCGGGTTCGGTTTCCCGGACACTCTGCTCGCGCACGCCGACGTGGAGCGGCTGGCACAACGGTGGCGGGAGTGTGTGTCCGCGTTGGTGTCCCACGCGCACAGTGGGGACGCAGGCGGACTCACACCGTCGGACGTCCCCCTCGTCGACGTGACCCAGGGCGACCTCGACACGTGGGAGAAGCGCTTCGGCGCGCTCACCGACGTGTGGCCGCCCGCACCCCTGCAGGCCGGGTTGCTGTTCCACGCCCTGCTCGCGAAACCGTCGATCGACGCGTACACCGTCCAGGTGGCACTGCACCTGAAGGGTGCCGTCGACCCGGCCCGGATGCGCCGGGCCGCCACCGCATTGCTGGATCGGCACGCGAATCTGCGGGTGGCGTTCGTTCCCGCCCGAGACGGAACATTCGTCCAGGTGGTACCCGCGGACGTCGACCTCCCGTTCCGTGAGATCGACCTCACGGATCTGCCCGAGGCCGCGCGGTCCGCCGAACTGGACCGGGTCCTGACCGCCGACCGGGCCACGCCGTTCGACACGTCCCGGGCACCACTGGTGCGGTTCGTGCTCGTGACGACCGGCAGCCACGAATCCCGGCTCGTGTGGACCAATCATCACACCCTCCTCGACGGATGGTCGATGCCGCTGGCGATCCGCGAGCTGCTCGCGCTCTATGTGGTCGGAGACGACGATGTTTCGGCGTTGCCGCGACCCCGGCCCTACCGAGACTTCCTGTCGTGGCTGCATCGCCGGGACCCTGCGGACTCGCGAGTGGCGTGGGCGACCGCGCTCGCCGGCGTCGACGGTCCGACGCTGCTCCTTCCCGACGCACGGGGACGGCCGCTGTCGGCTCCTCCCGAGAGTGCTCGGTACGCTGTGTCCGAGGAACTGACCGCCGACCTCACCACCCTCGCGCGTACCCGCAACACGACACTGAACACGGTGACGCAGGTGGCGTGGGGCATCGTGCTCGGCGCAGCGACGTCCCGCCACGACGTGACGTTCGGGAGCACCGTGTCCGGACGGTCGCCGCACCTGTCCGGCGTCGAATCGATGATCGGGTTGTTCGTCAACACCGTGCCCACACGCATCACGCTGAACCCCCGGGAAACGCTCGGCCGGCTGCTCGACCGGACACAAGCGGAACAGGCAGCCCTCCTCGACCACCACCACCTCGGTCTCGCCGACATCCAGCGAGCAGCCGGCCCCGACATCGGTTTCGACACGGCAACCGTCTTCGAGTCGTACCCGATCGACCGGGGAGGCCTGACCGAAGACACCGACCTCGCCGGCATCCGGGTGGTCGACGTGAGCGGCGTCGACGCCACGCACTATCCGCTGAGCGTCGCCTTCTCGGTGGACACGCAGCTGCGCATGACGTTTCACTACCGACCCGACCTCGTCGACCGGGCCACCGTCGACGCGATGGCCGGCCGGGTCACCCGGGTGCTCGAGGTGATGGCCTCCGATCCGGATACACCGTTGGCTCGTGTGGATGTGTTGGGTGTGGTGGAGCGGGGGGTGTTGGTGCCGGTGCGGGGTAGGGC
>NZ_JAAOQS010000227.1:0-3159 GCF_011603105.1 Rhodococcus sp. A14
TCGACGAGGTCCGCATCGCGACCGAGACCGGCCTGACCCGGATCGGCTCGAACTACGACCTGTGCCACAGCTTCCTCGACCACACCGGGCTTCCCCTATGATCGGCACTCACTCAATTACCGAAACATCTTTAATTTCGGATGCCAGGTGGCACATGCAGACGCCACCGGAACAACATTGATGGGGAGGCGTCGAAGCCCAGTCGCGCTACGCCGGGGCCCGCGCAAATCGGACCAGTTGCACCGGGTCGGCGGGACCATCCCGGCCGGTGGCCACAAGCGCGGAATTGAAGCACCAATCTTGTCGGCGGCGAGGACGTTCACACAGCGTGATGGGAGCGCCCTTTGCGGCCGTGTACTCTCGTCGTCAATATGGGCCGAATGGCGACTCCGGGATGCACCTTCGCATAGCGCCACAGATCTGTCGCCCAAAATCCAAATGGTGCAGTCATCCCTAACACTGTCGGAGAAACACTGCGACGCTGCGCCTCGCTAGCGTGGCACGATCGTCGGATCCACACAAGTTTGGTAGGTATCGGTACGGATCCGACGAGCGCCCTCCCGTGTCGATTCCGTCCGGCCGCAACCAACCTGATAGCCGATTACAACGGTGATCTGGAGCTGGGCGGTCCCGACGCGTGGGATGAGTGGGAGATGGCTTGCTACTCGGCGGTCGAGGCGGCGAGAGGGTCGTAGTCGGGCCCTCTGAGCAGGGTGTGGAGCTGAGCCGGCGCACACCCATGTTCCCGCCGTCGAATATGGGCAGCACCACCGCATCCTGCAGCAGGCGTGCGAGCGGTAGATCGTGGTTGTAGCTGTCGATGCCGACGATCCGCATCAGGTCGGTGATGACCTTCACCGCGGTTTCGGGAGCCGTAGATCTTCGCCTGCACGGCCAGTTCGAAGACGCTGGGCAACTAGAGGTCGAGGGCCTGGCAGGCTTTCCAGCTCAGAGTGTGTTTGAAAACCGTCAGGTCCGGGCAAGTCGCCTGGTCATGGTCGCGATCATCGCGATGTGAACCATGGCTTCGTGGTGGTCGGGTCTGGTTTCGTAGTCGCGCACGCAGCGGCGGTGCTTGTTGATCCATGCGAAACTTCTCTCGACCACCCACACGCGGGCCGGACGTGGAAACCCGTGCTGCCGGGGATGCGTTTGATGATCTCTATAGGCAGGGCGAGAACGTCTTTCGCCCAGACGGGCAATCGTCCGGGGTAACCGCCGTCGGCCCAGGCCAGCCGGACGGTGGAGAATCTACCGCGCAGCGCGGCCAGCAGTCGGTGCGCGGCGTCGCGATCCTGGATCGAGGCAGCGGTGACGACGATGAGCGCAAGCAAGGGCGGCGCGAGCGACGACCACGCGCGGCCCGGGCCGTCGCAAACCCGGAAAGCCATCGCCGGCACGTCGCTCGCGCGTCCGGAGCTCATGGAGACCTACCGGGAGATGACGGTGCCCGCCGGCCCGACGTGGGTCGAGGAGCACCTGCGCCGGCTGCAGGCCAAGGGCATTCAGCCGCACTTCCAGCTGTCGAGCATCCCCCAGCTCGAGACCATGGAACGGCTGATCCGCCGCGGCGTGTACACCGGCCCACTGAATCTGACGTGGGTCGGCATCGGTGGCGGCTTCGACGGCCCGAACCCGTACAACATCATGAACTTCATCCAGCGGGTCCCGGACGGTGCGTGCCTGACGCTCGAGACCCTGATGCGCAGCGTGCTGCCGGTCAACGCGATGGCGATCGCGATGGGCCTGCACACCCGCTGCGGCAACGAAGACACCATCTGGGGCCGCAAGGGCGAGAAATTCGCCTCGGTCCAGCAGATCCAGCAGCTGGTCCGGATCGCCGGCGAACTCGGCCGCGAGGTTGCCACCGGCAAGGAGGCCCGCGAGATCTACCGGATCGGCGAAACCTACCGTGACGCGGACGAGACCCTTGCCAAGCTGGGCTTCGCGCCGAACCGCAAGCCCGGTCAGGTCGGCTTCACCCGGCACGCCTGACCTGAACCGCTGACCGAGGTCGGGGTCCGACGTGAACGTCGGGGCCCCGCCGGTCATTCTGTGAGAGAACATCTTTGGTAGAGCGATGAACAGCAACGGCGGACCGACCGTGGTCATCGCGCCCGGCCTGCGTGACCACGTCGCCGAGCACTCGCAGACTCTGCTCGCCGATCGACTCGACAGGGTGCGCGTCGTTCCGCCGCTCGCGCACGACAAGCTGAGGCCGGCGGCCCGGATCGCCGCTCTCGACGCGGTCTTCGCCCAGGTCGAGGGGCCAGGTGGTCCTGGTGACGCACAGCGCCGGTGTCCTGATCGCCGTGCACCTGCGAACACCACGAGCAGGCCGGAGACCGGAGTATGTACCAAATATCCTGTCAGGCAGTCATTATCGAAGTTCCGATAATGGACCTTATCCAATCCACCGCCCCGGTACTACATCAGATGACCGATCCGGCCCCCACGATTGGTTCCTTGGTGGGTGGCTGCGTTTCCGAGGGAATGATCGCGATGGCCAACCGCATAGTCGGACCATTTGCCTTTGTGCGGTTTGCCGGCACGACCAGCTCTCCGCAGCGAGCGTTGGCCAGCAGTGGCACCGGTTCCGGTGTCTTCGCGCAGGGCCCCTCGACAAACTGCGCCGGCGGATGGTCCACGGTGGTCGGCGGCGAGCTGGACGGCGAACTCGAACATGCCCCGCTGGCGAGAACCACAGCAAAAGCCAGGACTGTGAACTGATTCAAAATTTCGCATTGCGCCACCGGCTTCCCCGGGGTAGATTGGCTATTTACTGCAGGTGCCGGTAGAGCCGTCCGTGGTTGCTGAACCAGGCGACATTCCCATCGGACCCCCGAACGAAGTTGGATCGGGTGCCGGTGGGTTTGAGGTCGGGGCCAAGGTCGAGCCCATAGTCGGTCTTGTACAGCGCAAGACCGAGATTCGGGACTGTCTGCTCATCCGGCAGGTAGATGCCATCCGGGGCGTCGCTCATGTTGCCGACGAGCTGGCCATCTTTGCCGCGGAAGTTGATCACGACGGTCCCTAGGAGCGTGGGTCGGTAACACGCCGGGCGGGGTGTTCGGGTGATGGTCGGGTATGCGAGATGATGGGGCGTGCCTGATGATCTCGATGATGGTGGGTTGTTCGAGGTAGACCCTGTGCAGCGGG
>NZ_JAAOQS010000228.1:0-3151 GCF_011603105.1 Rhodococcus sp. A14
CCCCCGCCCCGGCGTCACCCCCCGACGTCGGGGCACATTAATGCCCGGGACCGTCCGAACAGCCACCGTCGACGGCCGCGGTCCTACGCGTCGAAACCAGCCTCGCTGTCGGTTCGCGGGCGTCGGGGTCGCGGAACTTTCGTTTGTCTCGAAGAACACCGCTCCCATGTCGGTGCGCATCTTCGAACATTGGCGCCGCCGGGCGTCCCTGTTGTCAGGTCGAAGGGGTCGTCGGGGGCAGATTCCACTCGTGAGCGTGCACGAGAGGAACCGAGCCGCTCTCCCGCAGACACGCGATGGCGGTGATCATTTCGTCGTCGCGGAGGAAGTGGTCGTTGCTGATCCCGGCGCGCTCGAGCATCGGCACGGCACCTGCCAGGTGTCGAGGTACAGCCGCCACAGCTGGTCGAGGGCGAAGCAGGCGAGGTGCTCGCGAAACGCGGGCTTGTCGGTGACCAGCTTTCCGGTCGGTTCTATCCAGCCGCGGCGCATGATCTCGCCCGCGGAGAAGTGCACTGCCCGGCTCGACGCCGCGGACAGGTAGTCGTACAGCTCGCGTTGCCCGGCACGGTCGGCGACCCACGTCCCCGGCGGCAGAGGGCCGCCCGGCCATCCGTACTGCTTCTTCAGCGTTCTCAGCACGGCTCTGGTTTCCTCGCTCCCGGCTACGGCCCAGTCGAGGAAGGGTTTGGGGTACCACAGCCGGGCCATCTCCTCGTCCCCGATGTAGTTGCGCTGGGCGAGCAGTGCCCGGAGGGAGTCGAAGTTGCTCATCGACGCGAACAACTCCTGGGACCGGCCGCGGTCAAGCGAGGCGAAGAACCGGAGATACATCACGTCGTCGAGGGCGGCGCGCACAAACGCCACGGCCAGATGACCCAAGTCGTGGCGGCTGGGCAGGAGGGCAGCCCGGATGCTGTCCTGCTGGCGGCGAAGGGAACTGTTGACGGCCAGCAGCCGGTAGTCGTGCGCGACGTCGGACCATGCCGGGTCGGTGACGGTCAGTATGTGTTCGGCGCAGTCCGCGAAGTGTTCGACCGCCTCGATCCGCACGGCGAGGGGCGTCCACCGATGAACCGGTCTCTTATCGTCATTTTCGGGCATGGGGCTCATCCCGTCCGACGCTCCGTTGCCTGCTCCATGGACGGTTGCCGTTCGGGCATCCTTTCCCTCACCCATTGCCGGGCTTCGAGGGGCATCCGGCTCGAATCCCTGCGCGCGGTGCAGTGCAGCTCAGGCGGGGCGCACGTTCTGGGCCTGGCTCCCCTTCTGTCCCCGGCCGACTTCGAACTCGACCCGCTGATTCTCCTGCAGCGACTTGTACCCGCTGCACTGAATCTCGGAGAACTGGACGAAGAGGTCCGCGCCGCCGTCGTCCGGGCTGATGAACCCGAAGCCCTTCTCGCCGTTGAACCACTTCACCGTGCCCTGCGCCATGGTCGCTCACTCCCTGTCCCGGCGAGCCGGACCTTCCGCCGAGGACCGACCTCGAACATCCTGACCACCCCATTACCCCGGACGGCCGAAAACCGAACGGGACTGGAGGCGGTGTCCTCGATCCGAACGATGTCAGAAGACTCCCTGCTGGCCACGATCTTGCGATTGCGGCACCGCGTCGACGACGATCCCCGCACCCGTGGGCCGCGGTTTTGTTCGCGCGAGGAGGGTTCGACGTAGGGCGTGCAGCGCATCCCGGACCTTGTTTACCTGCTCGTCGAGGTCAGCGGGCGTGTTCACACGATCCCGTTTCAGGGCACCGCGGCGGTCGGGCTTTCCAGGCAGGGGGTGACGGGTCGGTTTGCCGGGTGTGATGGTGCTGTGACCTGCTGTGATGGCATGTCCGCGGTTTGCGATTGGGGTGCCGGCGACGTGCCGGGGAGTGCTGGCGCCGGGGTGTCGGCGGCGCGCGGGTGTCTGTTTCGTCCGGTTTCGAGCCGCTTTTGAAAGATGTTGATTGAGAACATGTTTGGGTAATCAATTGGGAAATAAGTATTCGTGTGTTGTGCACAAATGTGAGCTTGACCGCACGATGACAGCCGACTGCTTGGGAGTCTGTTCGATCGTGAATGGTGTTCGTGCAGGTCGGGTCGCGTACCGGCCGGGTGGTGCTTATGCTCGATCTCGGGAGTTCGCCGAGCGAAGAGGTGCATCAGCATGGCCCGAAACAGTAGCAACAGGCCGGTCGGTGGCCCGGAGTTGACGGTGGGTGTCCGGGTGCTGGTCCGCAGGAGCGCCGGGGTCGATCTCACCGGTGAGGTTGTCGAGGATTATGCGGCGGTGGCCGATCCCAGCGGCGGTGGTGGGCACGCCTGGGCGCCGGTGCATCGGTGGGCGGTCGCGCTCGACGACGGGCGGCTGGTTTTTGCCGACACCGAAGACCTGACCATCGATCCGGGCTCCTACCGCTCCGCCCCGGACCCGACCCTGGGCCCGGATTCGGGCGTGCGGACGCCCGGCCGACACCGGGGAGAATGATCGACGGCAGCCGCTTCGTGGCCGATTCTGCGGCGGCATCGAACATCGTGCACACGAATTTCGCTAGCAGTCAGTCGATTACATGAATTGACGCGGATAAGGTCGTGAAGGGGCTACGTCGATCTCATCGCATGATCTGTCGGGGTGTGCCTGAGTCGTGGCATAGCCGCACCGGACGTGTCTTGCGTTGTGGTGTTGTTCGGAACTGAGGCTTCCGGTTTACCGTGTCCTGTATGAGGGGTGATGAGGCTCGCGTGGCCCGGGACTTGGGTGGTTGTCGTCCCAGGGGTGGATGGTCCGTATCGAGGTGGATTTCGTCGACATCGTTGCCGAGAAGGACGGCCACCGGCTCTATGGCGAGGTCAAGGGTGCGTCCACCGTGCCGGGGTTGGATGTCGATACCGCGATCGGGCAGCTGGTGAGGCGGATGCCGAGCGAGGCGGATCGGTCGGTGTCGTTTGCGTTGGTGGTTCGTGACGATCCTGGATCGGTGGAGGCTGCGGTGCGGGCACCTCAGCGGATTCTGGATCTGTTGGGGATGGCGCTGTGTGCGGTTGCTGAGGACGGTGGGGTGCGGCAGCTCTTTGGCCGCGTGTGAAGACGTTCCCCCGAGCGTGAGCGGGGACGGTCGGCGGGGTGGGGATACCATCGCCAGGTCCCGCGTGAGTGGGGTAGT
>NZ_JAAOQS010000229.1:0-3102 GCF_011603105.1 Rhodococcus sp. A14
TCGTCGTCGCGTCTGCCGAGCTCGGTGGCCAGCTCGGGATCATGTGTGCGCAGGACCTGTTCGGCGAGGCCGGCCAGGGCGGTCGCCGCTCGCCCCATCCGGTTCAGGATTTCTTCGGTCTCCCCGGAGGTGACGTGGTTCGGGTGCCGGCGGCGCACACTCTCGGCGACATGCTGCGCCAGCCCGCCCATTCTGCTCAGGTCCGTCACCAGGTGCACCCCGGTGACGACCTGGCGCAGGTCTCGGGCGACGGGGGCCTGCAACGCCAGCAACGCCATCGCCTGCTCCTCGCACGGACCGTGTAACTGTTCGATCTGCTCGGTGAGGTCGAAGACCCGCTCGGCTAGCGGAAGATCGGCCTGGACCAGGGCGTCGGTGGCCGTCTCGATGGCTTCACCAGCCAGGTGACACATCAGCGCCAGCTGATTAGTCAGGTCGTCGAGCTGTTCGTGGAACTTGATCCGCATCGGCGTCATCCTGGGGTATCCGTAGCGGCTATCGACCTGCTGGGCGATCCGCAGGCGATATCGCTCGTCGTGACGGGTCCGGTCCGACCGTTATTACCGCGTGGAAGTGTCGGTACTGCGGAAGTTCCCGTCTCGCAGATCCTGGTCCGGGTTCCACGTCGAGACAGCCCAGATGACGACGACGTCGAGGGCGATGATCAGCAGTGACCACGCCGGGTAGTAGGGCAGCCACAGGAAGTTCGCCAGAATCGAGATCGCGGCGACGATGATCGCCGACACCCTCGCCCACCCGGCGCCGGTGAACAGGGCGAGGCCCACGATCGCGACGAGGGCGCCGAGGACGAGGTGGATCCAGCCCCAGGTGGTGAGGTCGAACTTGTAGACGTAGTCGATCCCGCGGACGAACACTTCGTCGTCGGCGACCGCGGCGATGCCCTGGCAGAACTGGATGAAGCCGACGGTGACCATGATGATGGCCGCGAACATCGACGTGCCGGCTGCGAAACTCTGTTTGCTCGACGGATACTCGGACCTCACGGGGTCCCCCACGCTGCGATCGGACATGGCCGGTCCTCCCCGAAGCTTCGATTTATCGGTATGACGATTGTCCGCCGCCGCGTGCTCCGTTCGCGGGAGAACCCGGATTCCGGCTGGAGGGGCTGGGTGACCATCTTCGCCGGATGACTGGGAATCGGGCCAGCTGGGTCGGTTGGGCGGTCTTGTATTTGTTTGTTTGTGCGGACTGGGATGTGTTTGTGTGTCACCGGCACTGTGGCTTCACAGTAGAGCGCGAGGAATCCCCGGCGACAGATCACCGCTGCTGCGTGATGGTGGCGGTGAGCTCTGGTGTGAGCTTCTCGGCGTCCGATCCCAGATGGCGGGCGGGGCTTCGCATTCCCGCTCCTGCGGTAGTCAGAGTCTTCGGTCTTGTCGACGGATAGGGTCACACCCGCTCGGGTGCGGTGAACGGCCGCCGACGCCGGTTCCCGCTCCTGGGCCTCGTCACCTCATGGAACAGGTTACGACAGGCGGGGTGAGCGACGGGCGAAGGCACCCCGCACACCGCGCCCTCTCGCGCTGCTGATCACTGCCGGTGCCGCCGGTTCGGCGTGTGCGGTGGCGGGAAGTTCCGAGGTGCGGATCGGTTCCGGGGGCGCCGGTGCCCGGCTGTACGTGGCGTCGAGTGTGCGGGTGGTGGCCCGCTCGATCAGCAGGGGAACGAAGTCCCGGACGCGGCAGCCGTCGAACCGATCAAGCGCGGCCGCGATCAGATCCTCGACTATCTGGGGTTCGAGATCGGGGTAGCGCTGGACCAGCCGGGCGCGGACGACATCGAGGGCGTGTTTTTCGTTGTCGTCCATGAGAAGAATTGTCCTGCCCGGGCGCTCGGGCGGGGACACTTTTCGATATCACTTTTCACTGTGTTCGGCGTGGTGGATACGGCTCCTCGATGCAAGTCTGATATTGGCGACCGCGTCGCGGCCTGGTTCCGGTATCGCCTGTCGAACACCGGCAGTGTCGAATGCGGCTGGTGTTCGGGACTAAACGCCCGCGGCCATCGTTGCGCCGGGTGAGGCGTCGGAGGGTGTGCGTCGGTGGCTGTTACCGTCTCGCAACGGATTCGGACGCGGTAGAAAAGGGGCTGGGGCCGAGAGCGACGATGATCGAGGTCCGGTGGAGTCCGATCTCGGTCCAGCTGGTGGTGACGGTCAGCTTCCCGGTCCGGGGGTAAGCGCCGATCCAGTACGACGGCGTCGCCCGGTAGGGCCCGGATTCCCCGGTGGGCGCTTTGCTTCGGTGGAGGGCGTCGGCGGGCCCGTCGAGATCGTCGGCGCGGACCTGCACGCTCAGATCGGACCACCGCGCCGACCAGTCGTTCGGGTCGGTCAGGGGACGGGTTTCGTAGCGGGCGAAGTCGGCGCGGATCCCGGTGACCCGCATCGCCAGTTGCAGCAGCAGCCCCGACGTGAACGCGGTGACCGCGGACAGTTCCAGGTCCAGGTCCTTCTCGGCAACGATCGGCGTCGGGGGGTGCACACGAAGCCCCCGATCTGCCGGTGGCGCGAGAGCCGGCCAACGATGGCGGCGCATACCCTCATCATCGCACCACGCACCGTTCTTCGGTGGTGGATCAGCTAGGGGGGGGCAAGAGGTTTTCGATCGCCGTACCCCACATCTTCGCGTGCCGTCTGGGCGCGCATCTCACCCTGCCCCCACCGCGTTCACGACCGAAGATCGTCGAGAGTACCGGCGTCGATCGCGTGTGTCAGTGCCGGGCCGAGCGAGGGATCGCGGTCATGACCGCCCAGATCATCGCCGTGTCGATCGCGATGATCGCGATCGCCCACGCCGGGTAGTGGGGCAGCCAGAGGAAGTTGACGACGATCGATGCTGCCGCGAGGGTGACTGCCAACGTTCGCGCCCACAGGCCACCGCGGAACAGGGCGGCGCCGACCAGTGCGATCACAATTCCGAGCACGAGGTGGACCCACCCCCACACGGTCAGGTCGAATTCGTAGGTGTAGTCGGTGATGACGACGAAGACCTGGTCGTTGCCGATCGCGGCGATCCCCTGCAGGATATGCAGCACACCGCTGGTGACCAGCAAGATCGCGGCAACGATCATCGTGTCGGC